>CAYGPA010000138.1:9081-10923 GCA_964351535.1 uncultured Planctomycetaceae bacterium | reverse complement strand
ACGTCGCGGCCGACGCGGCGCGAGATGATCTCCTCGACGCCGGCGAACGTGCCGCCGCACACGAAGAGGATGTTGCCGGTGTCGACCTGGATGTAGGCCTGCTCGGGGTGTTTGCGTCCGCCCTGGGGCGGGACGTTGGCCACGGTGCCCTCGATGATCTTCAGCAGGGCCTGCTGGACGCCTTCGCCGGACACGTCGCGCGTGATCGAGACGTTCGACGTGGTGCGGCCGATCTTGTCGATCTCGTCGATGTAGACGATGCCGCGCTGCGCGCGCTCGACGTCGAAGTCGGCGGCCTGCAGCAGCTTGAGCAGGATGTTCTCGACGTCCTCGCCGACGTAGCCGGCCTCGGTCAGCGTCGTGGCGTCCGCCATCGCGAACGGCACGTCCAGCATGCGCGCCAGCGTGCGCGCGAGCAGCGTCTTGCCCGAGCCGGTCGGGCCCACGAGGAGCACGTTCGACTTCTCGATCTCGACGTCGTGCGAGTCGGCCTGAACCGGGTTCTCGTCGCGGTAGGTCAGGCGCTTGTAGTGGTTGTAGACCGCCACGGCGAGCACCTTCTTGGCGCGCTGCTGGCCGATGACGTACTCGTCCAGGCGCCGCGCGATCTCGATCGGCGTCGGCAGGCGACGCTGCTCCGGCTCGGCCGCCGGCGCGCCGCGCACCCGCTTCCCGGCGGCGGCGTCGGGGCTGCGGCGCTGCTCCTCCTGGAGGATCGAGTTGCAGATCTCGATGCACTCGTTGCAGATGTACACGCCGGGCGGGCCCGCGATGAGCGAGGCGACGTGGTGGCGTCGCTTCTCGCAGAACGTGCAGCGTTCCACGTGGCGACCGCGTCCGGAGGAGGGCGTCATGCTGTTTCCGAGTCTACTCCTTTTTGGGGACGGCGGTCACGATGTGGTCGATCATGCCGAACTCCTTGGCCTCCTCGGGGCTGAAGAAGCGGTCCCGCTCCGTCGCCTTGGAGACCTCCTTCGCCGTGCGCCCCGAGTGATGGGCGATGATGCCCTCCAGCGCTTTCTTCATCTTCAGGATCTCGGCGACCTGGATCTCCATGTCCATGGCCGTGCCCTGCGTACCGCCCCAGGGCTGGTGGATCATCACGCGCGAGTTCGGCAGCGCGAAGCGCTTGCCCTTCGTGCCGCCGGTCAGCAGCACCGAGCCCATCGACGCGGCCTGGCCGAGGCAGTACGTCGCCACGTCCGGCGCCACGAACTGCATCGTGTCGTAGATCGCGAGACCCGACGTGACGGAGCCGCCCGGCGAGTTGATGTAGATGTTGATGTCCTGCGACTTGTTGACCTTGTCGAGGAACAGGAGCTGCGCCATCACCGAGTTGGCGACGTTGTCGTCGATCGCGGTTCCGATGAAGACGATGCGGTCCTCGAGGAGCCGCGAGTAGATGTCGTAGGTGCGCTCTCCGCGACCGGTCTTCTCGATGACGTACGGGACGTAGTAGTTCTGTTCGGCGCTCATGGGCTCGGTGATCCGGGGGGCTCGGTGGTCCGGGCTCGGGGGCTCGGGCGATGTCTCGCGGGATGGGGGGCGGGCGAAGCGTCCAGGAATAGTCTCTCGCCGCGGGGTGCTCAAGCACCTCACCGCCGCGTCAGGCCGACGGAGTCTTCGTCACGACGACCTCGCGCAGGTGCTCACGCACCTTGCGCTCGACGATCTCCATGGCGAGGTGCTGGATCAGGCCCTGCTTCTGGTAGTACTCCTGGACCTCCTGAGGCTGGGCGCGGTTGCGCTGGGCGATGTCCTGGAACTCCTGTCGGATGTCCTCTTCGGTCACCAGGAGTCCTTCCTTTTGGGCAATCGCTTCGATCAGGAAGTATCCGCGGC
>CAYGPA010000138.1:0-9071 GCA_964351535.1 uncultured Planctomycetaceae bacterium | reverse complement strand
GGCCGGACTTGCGGGCCTCCTCGGCCGCCGGCGCCTCGGACGCGGCCAGTTTTTCCTGAATCTGGGCCTCGTCGGCTCCGGACTCCTCGAGCTGCTGGCGCAGGCTGTCCAGACGGCTCCGGGTCTGCTCCTCCAGCATGCTGGCGGGCATCTCGAAGTCGTGCTCCGCGATCAGGCGCTCGAGGATCGTGTCCTCGACCCTGCGCTCCTCCGCTTTGTCGCGCGAGGCCTCGAGCTGCTCGCGCGCCTTCGCGCGCAGCTCCTCCGCGCTCTCGACGCCGACCATCTTGAGGATCTCCTCGTCGGTCGGGGGGACGACCCGGAAGGCCTGGGTGACGGTGAGCTTACAGCGCACCTCCTTGCCGACGAGCTCGGGCTTCTCGAAGCCCTCGGGGACCGTCATCGTGAGCGTGCGCTCGTCGCCCTCGACCGCGCCGGTCAGCGCCTCGGCGAAGGCCTTCTCGTCGGTTCCGGCGAGCGGGGACTGCGGCGAGAGCCGGAGGCCCTCGCGCTCGGCGACGACTTCGTCGCCGTCGAGGACCTCGAGCGCGCAGATCGCCACGCCGTCCTCGGGCAGCCCGTCCTCGCCGACGGGCTCGGGGCGCGACTGGTTGCGCTTGAGCTCCTCCAGCGCGGCGTCGATGTCTTCCTCGCCGACCTCCTGAACCTGGCCCTCGACCTCCCAGCCCCGGTAGTCGAGCAGCTCGAACTCGGGGCGCAGGGTGACCTCGAACTCCATGGCGAAGGGCTCGCCGGCGGGCTGGGGCTCGTGGTCGGGGTGGGCCTCGGGGTTGCGCAAGAGGCGCAGGTCGTTCTCCTTGACCGCCTCCTGGACGGCGCGGTGGAAGAAGTGGTCCTTGGCCTCGGTCCGGACCTGCTTGCCGTAGGTCTTCTCGATCATCGCCACGGGCACCTTGCCGGGGCGAAAACCCTTCATGTTGGTCTGCTTGCCGAGCCGCTGGAGGGCCTGGCGGACCCCCTGGTCGAACTCGTCGGCGGGAACGGTGAAGGCGACGCGCGCCTGGCAACCGGAGAGCTTTTCTACCTGGACGTCCATCCGATGATCGAGGCGGGGCGAAAGGGGATGCGGAGAGGGTGGAAGGAGACGCGGAAGCGAGCCATTGAACCCGCTGCGGGGCGGCAGTCCAACCCCCGGGTCGCGCGCGTCGCCGGAAGCGCGCGCCGAGCCGGGTTCCGGCCCGGTCCTGGACACCGGCCTCCGCCAGGGGCCTCCGCGCGGAGCGCTTGCTACCTTGGCGCCCCGCCGAAATCCCGCCGCGCGGCCCGGCCGCTCCGGTCGCCCCCTGCGGCTCGCCCATGAACGCCCGTCGAACCCTCTCCAGCCTGCTCTTCATCGCCGCCATCGGCCTCCTGGGCTGGTGGGGCATCGTCGCGATCCGCTCCCAGGACCGCGGACCGCAGCTCATCCCGCCGCGCGAGGCGGGTCGCATGGCCGTGCGCGTCCGCACGCTCGAGGGCGGGCCGGCCCGGCGGGTCGTGGACGCCTACGGCACCCTGCTGCCCGCGCGCGAGGCGCGGCTGGCCGCCGAGGTGGCCGGGCGCGTGGTCCGCTTGCATCCCGAGTGGCGTCCCGGGGGTCGCGTTCAGGCCGGCGACGAGATCCTGGCGCTGGACACCGAGCTGGCCGAGCTCGAGGTGCGCCGGGCCGAGGGCCTGCTGACCGAGGCCGAGGCCGCGCTGCGCGGGGCGGAGCTGCGGGCGCGCGAGGTCTCCGAGCAGATGCCGCTGGTCGAGAAGGCCGTCGAGCTCGCGAGCCGCGAGCTCGAGCGCCTGCAGGGGCTCGCCGCCGTCGAGAGCGAGATGCGCGTCGACGCCGCGCGCAGCGCGCGCAACGCCGCGCAGCTCGAGCGGCTGCTCGCGCGCGAGCGCCTGGGCGTGGCCTCGGTCGAGGTCGAGGTCGCCACCGCCCGTCAGGTCCAGGCGCGGACGGCCGTCGAGCTCGCCCGCGAGCAGCTCGCCCGCCTCGTGCTGCGCGCGCCCTTCGACGCGCGCTTCGTCGGTCGCCCGCCCGGTGTCGGCACGTACCTCGTCCCGGGCGTGGAGGTCGCGCGGCTCGTCGACGTCGCGAACCTGCACCTGCGGCTCGAGGTTCCCGAGGACGAGCTCGGCGGACTGCGCGAGGGACTCGCGGCGCGCGTCCTGGTCCCGTCGCGCGCGGAGCTCGAGCTGCCCGGCCGCGTGCGCGCCGTGTCGGTCCAGGCGGACGCCACGCTGCGCGCGCTCGGCGTCGAGATCGAGATCGACAACGCGGGTGCCGCCGCCGCGACGAACGGGGATCGCGAGGGCGCGGACGTGCCCGCGGGACCGCTGGCCGCCGGTCAGTTCGCGCGCGCGGAGATCGAGGTCGAGCAGCTCGCGGACGTGCTCGTGCTCTCCAAGGGCGAGTTCCAGCGCGAGGGTGCGACCGTCGTCGCCCACGTGGTCGTCGACGAACACGCGGGCGCCGGTCCGCGGCTCGTCCGCCGCGAGCCGCGCCTCGGGCCGCGCGTGCGGCGCCCCGACGGCTCCGTCGGTTTCGTCGTGCTCGCAGGGCTCGCTCCCGGCGAGGTCCTCGCGGTCTCTCCGCAGGACCGGCTGCGCGACGGCGCGGCCTGCACGCCGCTTGCGGGGACGGCGCCTTGATCCGCGCGCTCGCGCGCCTCTCGGTCGAGAACCCGGTCGCCGTCAACCTCGGCATGGTCGCGGTCGCGCTGGCGGGCGTCGCGACCTACGCGACGATGCCGCGCGAGGTCTTCCCGGACTTCTCGCTCGGGACCGCGGTCGTCACGACGCTCTACCCGGGAGCCTCGCCCGAGGACGTCGAGCGCCTGGTCACGCTGCCGCTCGAGGACGAGATCGAGAGCATCGACGGCCTCGACGAGATGTCCTCGACGTCGCGCGAGGGCGTCTCGACGATCACGCTGAAGCTCTCCGCCGGAGCCGACATGCGCGGCTTCCTGGACGACCTGCGCACGGCGGTCGACCGCGACCACGGCTTCCCCGAGGAGGTCGAGGAGCCGGAGATGCGCGAGGTGAAGTCGGAGTTCCCGGCGATCGCCGTGCTCGTGTACGGCACCGCCTCCGAGCCGGAGCTGCGCGAGTTCGCCGAGGACCTGAAGCGCGAGCTCGAGCGCGTCGCGGGCGTCAGCTCCGTCCAGCTCACGGGCACGCGCGAGCCGCGCATCTGGGTCGAGGTCGATCCGGTGGCGCTGGAGCGCCACGGCCTGACGCTCGAACAGGTCGGCGCGGCCGTCGGCGCCCGCAGCCGCGACCTGCCGCTCGGCAGCCTCTCCACCGCGAACGGCGAGGTGCTCCTACGCGTCGAGTCCGGCGTGCTCGCCGCCGCCGACCTCGACGAGCTGCCGGTGATCGCGCGCCCCGGAGGCGGCGTCGTCCGCCTGCGCGAGGTCGCGCGCACCGTGGACGCCTTCGAGCGCCCGCTGACGCTGGCGCGCTTCAACGGGCACCCCAGCCTGCACCTGCAGGTCAACAAGGACGCCGACGGCGACATGATCCGCATCGCCGGCGACGTGCGGCGGCGCCTGGTCGAGGAGCAGGCGCGCACGCCGCCCGGCATCGCCATCGGCGCGAACACCGACCTCTCGGTCTACGTGCGCAACCGCCTCAACACGATGCGCGAGTCGGCGACCATCGGCGGCGTGCTGGTGCTGATCTCGCTGGTGCTCTTCCTGAGCCGCAAGGTGGCCCTGATCACGGCGCTCGGCATCCCGATCTCGTTCCTCGGCGGCCTGCTCGTCGCGGGCATGTTCGGCATCACGATGAACATGATGACCATGTTCGCGCTGATCGTCGTGCTCGGGATGATCGTCGACGACGCGATCGTGATCGGCGAGAACGCGTACCGACTGATGGAGGAGGGCCTGTCGCCCTCGGAGGCGGCCATCCAGGGCACCGCGGAGGTCGGCAAGCCCGTCACGGCCACGATCCTGACCACGATGGCGGCCTTCCTGCCGATCCTGCTCGTGCCCGGCACGATGGGCAAGTTCATGCGGCCGCTGCCCTTGATCGTGACGTTCTGCCTGCTGGCCTCGCTGGTCGAGGCGCTGGTCGTCATGCCCGCGCACCTCGCGCACTGGACGACGCCCCGGCGTCGCGCCGGGGCGCGCTCGGACGCCGAGCCGGACGCCGGACCCGCGCGCGAGATCGCCGCGCGACGTCCGTGGTACGAGCCGCTGCGCGAGGCCTACTCCCGGACGCTCGCCGTGTGCGTGCGCTGGCGCTACGCCGCCGTGGCGGCGGCCCTGGTCCTGACCGCGCTGCTCGGCACGGTCGCGCAGGTCCATCTGCCGTTCCACCTCTTCGACGAGTTCGAGTCGAAGATGTTCCAGGTCAACCTGCGCGCGCAGCCGGGCAGCTCGCTCGAGGAGACCGAGGGCGTCGCGTCCTGGGCCGAGGAGATCGTGCTGGCGCTGCCCGAGGAGGAGGTCGAGAGCGCCAACACCCTGGTCGGCATCCAAGCCCAGGACAGCGCGCGCTGGGAGTTCGGCGAGAGCCTGGCGCAGGTGTGGGTCGAGCTCCGCGAGGGCGCGGACCGCAAGCGCTCGACCTTCGCGATCATCGAGGATCTGCGCGAACGCCTCGGCGCGGCGGTGCCCGCGGGCCTCGAGAGCTTCGAGGTGCTCCAGCCCCAGGCCGGCCCGACCGGGCGCGCGCTCGACGTCGCGGTGCGCGGCCCGGACCTCGCCGTGCTGCGCGAGATCACGGGTGAGATGCAGACCTACCTCGCCTCGATTCCCGGCGTGCGCGATCTCCGCGACAACGCTCAGGTCGGCAAGCGCGAGGTGCGCGTCGCGTTGCGCGATTCGGGCCGCACGCTCGGGTTCACCGAGCAGGGGCTGGCGCTCGAGCTGCGCACGGCCTTCGAGGGCACGCGCTACGCGCGCGTGCGGCGCGGCCGCGACGACGTCGAGGTGATCGTCAAGCTGCCCGAGGAGCTGCGCCGCGACGCGCGCGCGCTCGAGGACCTCCGCGTCAGCCTCCCGGGCCTCCCCGGCAGCGCGGATCCGGCCGCGCGCGTGCCGCTCGCGAGCGTGGCCGAGCTGATCGAGACCGTCGGCCCCGAGGTGATCTCGCGCGACGACGGCGAGCGCTCGATCCGCGTGTTCGCCGACGTCGACAAGAACGTGACCACGTCCGGCGCCGTGACGGCGGCGCTCGCGGAGCGCTTCGCGGACCTCTCGGAGCGCTGGCCGGGCTACTCGATGGAGTTCCGGGGCGACCACGCCGAGACGCGCGACTCGCTCGCCGGCCTCGCCAGCGCGCTCGTCTTCGCGATGCTCGCGATCTACCTGATCCTGGGCGCGCTGTTCCGCTCGTACCTGCAGCCGCTCGTCATCATGTTCTCGATCCCCTTCGCGGGGACCGGGATGGTCCTCGGGCACCTGCTGATGGGACGCGGCCTCTCGATGATGTCGCTGATCGGCCTGCTGGCGCTGACGGGCGTCGTCGTGAACGACTCGCTGATCCTCGTCGACCTGATCAACGAGAAGCGCCGCGCGCTCGGCGACGCCTCGCGCGCCGTGCTCACCGCCGGTCGCCAGCGCTTCCGGCCGATCGTCCTGACCTCGATCACGACGATGCTGGGCCTCTCGCCGCTGGCCTTCTTCGCCGAGGGGCAGGCGCGCTTCCTGCAGCCCATGGCGATCACGCTTTTCTTTGGACTGGCGGTGGCGACGTTCCTCATCCTGTTGCTCGTGCCGTGCGCCTACCTGCTGCTCGACGACCTCCTGGCCTTGCCGGCGCGCCTGCATGCACGGCGCGCAGGTCCCGACGACACCCGAGCACCCGCCGCGACCTAGCCCGGCACTGCCCCGCAACCCGAGGACAAGAAGCCCACGATGGATCTCTCCCTGGAACGTGTCGCTTCGCTCGAGCAGGCGCTCGAGCTCGCGCCCCTGATCGACCGCCACGCCGGCGAGACCATGGAGCAGTACGCCGCGACGGCGATACCCGAGAACGTGGGCGCGGCGTTCCTGAAGCGCGTGTTCTCGGCCCCCGAGACCGTCGTCCTCGTCGCGCGCCAGCCGGGCGGCGACATCGTCGGCGTGGGCATCAGCGCGCCGCTCGTCGACCCGCTGCTCGGGACCGCGATGCCGGTCGTCGCCGTGCTGCACGTCGACCCGGACCTGCGCCACCGCGGGCTCGCTCGACAGCTGATCGACGAGCTGACGGCCGTGCTCGCGGAGCGTGGCTTCACGCACCTGGCCGGCCGCGTGGCCCACAACGACGACGCCTTGATCTCCATGGGCGAACGCTGGGGCTTCACGCGCCAGTGGGAGCTCATGATCCGCGAGTGAATCCGACGGTTCCGGACTCGCGAGCGAGCCGCGCAGCGTCGCGCTGGGTGCCGCTCCTCGTGGCGCTCGTCCCGTACGCGCTCCTCGTGGCGCGCTTCGACTTCGTCACCGACGACGCGTTCATCTCGTTCCGCTACGCGCGCAACCTCGCCGCGGGGCACGGCCTCGTCTTCAATCCCGGAGAGACCGACCCGGTCGAGGGCTTCAGCAACCTGCTGTGGGTGCTGCTCATGGCGCTGGTCGAGCTCGGCGGCGCGCGGCCCGACGTCGCCGCGCGCGTGCTGTCGGTCGCCTGCGGCGTCGGCCTGCTCCTCGCCGTCGACGATACGCTCCGCCGAGCGGGCCGCGACGCTGCCGGCGGCTCCTCGCGAGCGGCGCTGGCGAACCCGCTGGTTCGCGGCACGGCGCTGCTCTTCCTCGCCACGCTGCCGCCCTTCGTCGTGTGGTCCACCGGGGGCCTGGCGACACTGCCCGCGACGCTGGCGCTCTTCCTCGCGGCCGACGCGCTGGCAGGCCGCGAGCGAGCGCGCCCGGTGCTGGCGGCCCTGGCCGGCGGGGCGGCGATCCTGCTGCGCGCGGACGCCCACGTGTTCCTCGCGGCGATCGGAACGCTGGCGGCTCTGGGCGCGTGGCGTCGCGGAGAGCGGGCGCGGCTCGCCGGAGTGGTGCGCGGCGCGCTCGGGTGGATCCTCTGTTTCGCGGCCGTCACCGTCTGGCGCCGCGCGACCTTCGGCGACTGGTTGCCCCACACCGCACGCGTGAAGGTCGGCCTGACGGCGATGACGCTCGAGCGCGGCTTCGACTACGTCGCGGCGACGCTGCTGACCGTTCCGGCGCTGCTCCTGGTGCTCGTCGTGGGCTGGCTCGGGCCGCGAGACTCCCGCTGGCGCGGACTGGGCGCGCCGCTCCTGCTCACGGCCTGCGTGTACGCGCTGCTGGTGGGGGGCGACTTCATGACGATGGGGCGGCTGCTCGTCCCGGGCCTGCCGTTCGCCGCGATCGGGCTGGCGGGCGCAGCGGCGGTGCTCGCGACTCGCGTGCGCGTGGCGCCGGTCCTCGTCGGGCTCGCCGCCGTCGCGCTCTCGGTGCCCGCCGCATTCGACGTCCACGCCGTGCCCGAGGCCGTTCGCGCGCGCTTCCACTTCCGCTGGAACTCGCCGGACTACGCCTCGGAGTTCCGCCAGTGGGAGCTCATGGTCACGCGCGGAGAGCGCTGGACCGCGCTCGGCAAGGCGCTGCGCGACCACACGCCGCCGGACGCCTCGCTCGTGGGCGACGCGATCGGCTGCGTCGGGTACTTCTCCGAGCGCACCGTCTACGACCTCTTCGGCCTGACCGACCGCGCGGCGCTGCAGGCCTCCGGCCCGCCCGAGCGCCGCTCGCCGGGCCACGACCGCCGCGTGCACCGCGACTTCTTCCTCGACCGCGACCCGACCTACGTCGAAGTCGACCTCGTCCCCGAAGGCGGCCGCTGGCGCGACTTCCCCCAGTACTGGAGCCAGGACCCCGCGGCCATGAGGCGCCTGCGGGCCACGTGGATCCCCGTGGGCCCCGAGTACGGCTGCCCGCCGGGTTCACTGCTGCGCCTGGTTCGGCCGCTGCGAAGCCCCTGAGCGGGTCGAGCGCGGAAGCGCAACGGGCCGCCGCCGCGCGGTCGCATCGAAGAGTACGCTGGCGGAGGCCGAGCGACGCCTGAACCGCCGGCCGCGGAAGGACCGAAGTGACGAGCTTCCCGTGGATCGGATCGCTGGTGCTGGCCGGAGCCGCCGGGTTCGTAAGGAGCACGCCGCACTCCACGCCCGCGCGGGCCGAGACGATCGCGTTCGCGCCGGCCGAGGGCCTCGTGCTGCGCAAGACCTTCCGTCGTGAGCTGCGGCTCGGGCTCGAGAGCGTCGGCTGGGAGCAGGACGGCTTCCTCGCTCCCGCGAACGACGGCCGCTGGATCGATCGGCAAGATGTCGTGTTCACCGACTCCTACGGAGCGCTCGTCGACGGTCTCCCGGCGCGCCTGCGCCGGACTTACGAAGTGGTGCGCCTGGAACACGAGCACGACCTGACGCTGGGGCTGCCCTCGTTCTTCGAGGTGCGCCTGCACGTGCCGACCCGGGGTCGCGGCGTTCTCGAGGGTCGCAGCGTCGAGTTCACGCGCACCGAGGGTGCAGAGCGCGCCGTCTGTGCGTCGGGTGACGGGAAGACGCTCGACGAGACCGCGCGGGAGAGCCTGAGGGAGTACGCCGACCTGCGCGGCCTGCTTCCGTGGGAGGAAGAAGCGGTCGGCGACGTCTGGTTCACGGACGTGGAGGCCTTCCGCCAGCTCTGCTGGCCCGGCGGCGAGATGGTCTTCGTCGACGAGGATGACGACGTCCTGTCCAAACCCGTGGACCGCATCGCCGCTCGCGACCTGGACGGCACCTTCCGCGTGCGGTTCGTGGACCTGCGCGAGGTCGGCGGCCGTTCCGTGGCGCGCCTCGCACTGCGCTGCGTCCTCGAGGCGGGGACGAGCTTCGAGCACGAGCTCTCGGTCGCGACTGGGGACCGAACATCCCGCAGCGCATCGACTTCCTCGTGCGGCAGGAGCTCGGCCTCTACCTCGTTGCCGCGGGGACGGCCGACTGGGACCTCGAGGGCGGGCACCTCGCGGCGCTGAACCTCTCGGGCAGGCTGGAGGTCGCGCAGAGCGCCCAGGCGACCCATGAAGAGGCCAGTCTGCTCGGCCCCGACCCCTTCGAGCTCCAGGCCCAGTGGAGCGGCACG
>CAYGPA010000137.1:5821-11103 GCA_964351535.1 uncultured Planctomycetaceae bacterium | reverse complement strand
GAAGGCCGCGATCATGCTGAGGACGTCGGCGTTGGTCACGCCGTCGTAGCAGAGGGCCTGGCTCATGACCTGGACCTCGTTGCGGAAGCCCTCCGGGAACAGCGGGCGGATCGAGCGATCCGTGAGCCGCATCGTCAGGATTTCCTTGGTGGTGGGACGTCCTTCACGCTTGAAGAAGCCACCGGGGATCTTGCCCGCGGCCTCGGTCTTCTCGCGGTAGTCGCAGGTCAGCGGGAAGAAGTCCGCGTCCTCGCGTCCCGGGCTCGACACGACGGCCGAGAAGACCTTCGTTCCGTCGAGGGTGGCGATGACGCTGCCCATCGCCTGGCGGGCCATGTGACCTGTTTCGAGGATCAGCTGGTGGCCTTCGATGTCGCGCTCGACGCGCACGTAGTTTCCAATCATCAGTTTTCGTTTCCTTACGTCGTCTCGTTCCGTCTGGTTGCGCATCGCGTCACGCGTTTTCCGCGCGTCGCGAAGACGCGAACTCGGCGGGAGCGCAGCGAGTCCGAGAAGTCGGACCCGCGCTCGCAGCCGGCGAGTGTCGGCCTGCACTCCGCCGTGGGGCGGGCGGTGCGTGCCGTCGTGGAGTCCGCGGCTCGAGAGCGCGCGGACCTGCGGGTGGTCCGCTGCCGGAGAGGGCGCGAACCGGTGTTGGGCCTGCTGCTTTCGAGCAGCGGGCACGTGGTTGGCCCGCTGCTCTCGAGCAACGGACCGGCTGGGTGGGTCCGGCACCGGCTGGCGCCACGACCCATCGGTACATCGTCTGTCGTCAACGTCTCAGGCCGAGACGCTGCACGATCCGGGTGTAGCGCTCCGGGCTCTTGCCGCGCACGTAGCGCAGGAGCCGGCTGCGTTGCCCGACCATGACGAGGAGGCCGCGCCGCGTGATGAAGTCCTTGCGGTGCACCTTCAAGTGCTCGGTCAGGTTGCGGATGTGCTCGGTGAGCAGCGCCACTTGCACCTCGGGGGACCCGGTGTCTCCCTCGGACGTGGCGAACTCTTGAATGATCTCGGCTTTGCGATCGGCGGCGATTGCCATGGCAATCTCCCTTGCGGTCGACCTTCGGGACTCGCCCGCGTCCTAGGAAAAGGCAACCCGGGACGGGGTGTGCCGGAGCATCAACATCGTCCCCGCGAGAGCCGCTCCGGCTCGAAAACTCGCCCGCGGGGAAGGCGGGAGTCTAGAAACGGGGCCCGGCCGGCACAACCGCGGAGTCGAGTCGGACGCGACCTCCCGCCCTCCGGGCCGGCCCGGCAGGTCTCCTGCAGGTCTCCGGCACGTCCTCGGGGGTCCCCGGTGGGTCCTCGGCCGTGCCCGGGGCTCAGGGATTGGGGACGCGCGGGTCCCGCGGCGGGATGGCCGCGAGGATCTCCTCGGCGAGCTTGGTGTGCGCCCGCTTCCGCAGGAGCGGCAGCGAGCGCGTCGCGACCTCCGCCGAGAGGTCGTAGTCGCGGTCGATCACGCCGTGCCAGAGGGCCTTGTCGGGATCGGGATCGGACGCGTCCCGCAGCCGCGCCTCGGCCGTGACGCCGAAGGTGCCCTGGCGCACGAGCAGCGATTCGTCCCAGCGGGAGATCACGACCTCGAGGATGCCCTCCACGCCGAGGGACGAGGGCGAGACGGACGCCTCGACGTAGTTGCGGTCGACGTACTCGAGGGCCAGCGGGCTGTAGCGCAGCACGACGAGCCCCTTCTGGAAGCGCGCGCGCAGATCGTCCACGTCGATGTCCGTCCGCCCGGTCTCGTTGCGCACGGGCGCGACGATCACGTCGATCGGCTGGGTCTCGGAGTCGATCTGGACGATCGTGACGGTCTCGCCCTTGTGCTGGGGCAGGTCCTGGCACGCGCCGAGCAGGAGGAGCCCGGCGACGAGAGCCGGTCCGACACGAGACGGAGCGGGGACTCGGGGGGCGGAGATTCGCGATGCGGCAAGGAACATGGACGGCTCCCGGAGAACTCTCGGTCTTGCGGTGATTCGAGCGAGCGCCCGCGGCGCCGCCGATGCCTCTCCGGACGCGGGCGGCGTCCGGGTCGGGCCGCCGATTCTATCCCGCATCCCCCGCCGGCTCACGGTCCGAATCGGCCCGTTCGGCCCGAATCCAGGAGTTACGGCCCGATCGCGTGCTGGGAACGCGGGTTCGGTCGACCGCTGCGAAGCGCGGGTCAGGGCTGGACGTAGGTGATCGGCGCGGCGTGGGCGAAGCCCTCGTGCAGCCGCCCCACGTCGGTCCAGGCGAAGGACGACGGCGCGAACCCCGGGATCGCGAAGGCGGAGACCTCGCAGGCCACGCTTCCGTTGGCCAGGAAGGGACTGCCCGTGGCGCCCGCCGGCACCCCCACCGAGGCGGAGGCCCCGCCCCCGTCGGCGCGCCAGATCGTCCATCCGCGGCCGAGAACGTCGGTGAGCTGCACGCAGTAGAGGCCCGGGCTGCCGGCGATCACGTCGTCGAAGACGATCTCGTAGGGCGCCGCGCCGGAGTTCCCGCCGCACGTGCCCGGGGCCATCGTGCACAGCGGCGCCTGGACCAGCGGCAGCGCCAGGGGCTGCAGCGCTCCGGGGTTGGTCGAGACGCGCGGCCGCGCGCCCGCGATGGCCCCGAAGGCGTCCCGCACCTCGCAGCGCAGCAGGAGCTCGGCGTCGATCGAGCCGGAGGTCACGAGCCGACCCAGCTGGCCCACGGCCGGACCGAAGTCCGCCGCTCCGGGGTAGGCCGAGCGCACGTCCCACGAGTTGGGGGCCGCGGGGAACGCGACGCCGGAACCGACCGGTGTCGTCCCGGACACCCCGGGCACGCGCGCCTCGACGGCGATGCGCGGATCTCCGTCGAGCATGCCGAGGCCGAGAGCGGCCGGCGCGATCGTCAGCGTCGGCCGAGGGCCGTCGATGGCGAGCTCCTCGGGATCGTTGCCGGTCGCGTCGAGCAGGCCGGCCACGGAGAGCGTGTCGGTTCCCACGAGCGCCGGCGGCACGGCCGGCACGGGCGCGAGGAACTCCGCCGCGCGCAGGAACGTGAACGGTGACCAGAACACGACGTCGGTGGGCACGGACACGGCGACGAAGCCGAGCGCACCGAGGCGGCGCGGCACGACGGGCAGCGGTCCGAACGAGCACGAGAAGAGGCTCGCTCCCGCGTCGAAGTTGCAGGAGTTCACGACGGCGAAGCGCTCGTCGGTCCTGCGGAAGCGCGCGTCGCCGATCCTCCGGTCGAGGGTGCCGAGCTGCGTGCTCGGCGTCTCGACCGCCCCCTGCACGAAGGCCGCCGTGGTACCGGTCGGGACGAGCGGCACGCTGATCCGGTTGGTCGTCACGTCGTGCAGCGTGAACAGGTCGTAGCCCAGCGCATCGACGGTGATCACGCGCGTTCCGCCGGGGAGGTCGACGAGCTGCGCGCTGCCGGTGGCGCCGGTCGGGGATCGCGTCGAGAAGACCAGGTTGCCGCCGCCGTTGTCGCTGTGCAGGTAGACCTGGGCGCCCGCGAGGGGCAGCAGCGTGAGCGCGTCGAAGACCTCGATTTCGAGGAACCCGGCCGGGACGGTGCTCGAATCGCGCACCGTGCCGACCTGGACGAAGCTCGCGGTCCGCGTCGGCGCCGGGTTCAGCGCTCGGTCGTAGGCGGTCACGTCGAACGAGAGGGCGCCGCTGCCCGGGTCCAGCAGGCCCAGGGGCGCCGGACGCGCCACGAACGATCCGCCGTCGCGCGAACCGACCACGGGGGGCAGCGTGCCGCCCGCGCCGTCCCCGAGGACCGGCGGCAGCGGAGTGTTGTCCCCCAGCGAGGAGGTGACCACCACGCTGCGCAGCGCCTCGTCCGCGCGACCGTTCAGCGCGAGGCCGCGCGAGTCCGAGGTGAACGTCGCGAGCACCGTGCCCGAGGTGCCGAAACCGAGCAGCTTGGGCGCCGTCACGTCGAGCAGCGGATCCTGGATCCCCGCCACGGCGAGGTCCACGTCGAGACGCCGCACGGGCGTCCTCTCGGCGCCCCGCGTCAGCGAGAAGGCGAACGCCAGCGGCCCGTCCTCGAAGCGCGCCGCGACCGGCGACGTGGCCGAGGCGATGTCGAGCTCGGCCTCGGTCAACGAGACGGTCGTCCCCACCGCGGTCAGCGAATACGTGCGCTGCCGCGCTCCGAGGCGCGCGGGCGTGGTGTTCGGCAGCATCCCGAACAGCAGCGTCGTCAGCGTGTCCCCCACCTGCCCGTCGACCAGCGTCACCTCCACGTCCAGCGGCGCCGTGCCGTCGAGGTTGGCGATGCCGATGGCGTCGTTCGGGAAGGAGAGGACGCGCGCCGAGACCGGTGCGTCGATCGAGCTGAAGGTCCAGTCGACGACGCGCTCCGGAATGGCTCCGCCCGCCATGGCGAGGATCGGGTTCGCCGCCGGTGAGACGGTCACGCGCCCGGCCAGGCCGCGGCCGAGGTACACGGCGGCACCCGAGGCGTCGAGGCTGCGCCAGCGCAGCACGCGCGTGTCGGAGACCGTGCTGCCGCCCGCACCGATCAGCGTCACCGCCGACGGGGACGGGTTGAACGCGGGGGCCGTCGGCGGGGTGCCGACCCGCACCGCGAACGAGCTGGCGCTGACGGTCCCGAGGTTCAGATCGCCGTCGAAGACCGCGACGACCTCCGTGGTCGTGCTGGCGCCCGTGGCGTTGTTGACGGGCCACGTCGCGATGACGCTGGGCGTGGCCGGATCGGTGGCCGCCACCGTGAACGAGCCGAGCAGCGCGTCGGCCGGGTTGAAGAGCGCGCCGGTGAGATCGGTGACCTCGGCGTCGTCCGCGAGCGTGACCTCGTAGGTCGAGCCGTTGGTCAGCGCGGTCGAGGGCAACAGCACGACCAGCCGGCCGTCGCCGACCAGCGCGATCCCCTGGAGCGGCACCGAGCCTCCGAGGCTGCCGGCCTCGGCGATCTCGAAGGCACCGTCGAGCGTGTCGCGCAGCAGCGACTCCGAGAAGCGCAGCACCACGGGCGTCTCGGACCCGATCGAGCCGCCGGAGGGCGCGAAGGCGGTGAGCGCCGGCGCGCCGCTGAAGACCCACGAACCGTCGGGCGGCAGCTCGGCCGGATTCGTCCCGAGGCTGCCGGAGTTGCTCGAGGAGCAGTTCCCGGAGAAGACACAGGCCGGGTTGTCGCAGCCGGTGACCAGCAGCGGGAGAGCCAGGAGCCCGGCGGCGAGCAGGGCGCGGGGGGAGACGCGATCGGCGATCATGGGCTGCAGTTCGGGGCGCATCGGGGCCCGGGCCGAGTTCGGACGCACGATCCGGGTCGACTCGATCCGG
>CAYGPA010000137.1:0-5721 GCA_964351535.1 uncultured Planctomycetaceae bacterium | reverse complement strand
CGGCTCGCGGCCCCGGGCGCGGATCCCGCGCCGGTCGGGGTCGGGTCCGGCCGGTCTCGAACTTCGGATGGCGTGGCCCGATGGCCCGCTAGACTGTTCTCCCTCGGTCCCGCGGCCCCCGCGCGGGGCGTTCCCGCTCGCTGCGCCCGCGCACCGAACTCCCGCGCCCGACCCGAAGGTCCCTCAACCGCTCCGCATCGTCATGGAGTCTCCCCGCTTGCTAGCCCTGCTCCCGCTCGTCTTTCTCTCCTGCAGCAGCCTGACGGAGCCGGCCGTGCGTCCCGCGTCCGGTGTCGGGTCCGGCGGTCGCTCCGTCCCGGCGAACCTCCTCGCGGCTCCCGGGGGCGACGAGCCCCTGCGGCACCAGGGTGAGCCCGCCGAGGTCGCCGAACGCGCCAAGCTCGCGATCGACCAGGGCGAGTTCGCGACGGCCCGCGCGCTGCTCGGAGGACTTCTGGTGGACGGCTACGTCGACCAGGCGCGCTCGCTGCTGCGCGAGGACAACCCGCAGGAAGCGCTCGTCTGGATCGACGAGGCGCTGGACCTCGCTCCGCGCGACCGCGAGGTGCTCGTCCTGCACGGCGAGGGCAGCCTCGCGACCGGAGAGCGCCTCGGCGATCCGCTCTTCTTCGAGGATGCGCTGCGCTCGTTCGGTGCCGCGGGCCAGGACCCGCAGGCGCTCTTCGGCGCGAGCCGCGCGGCGCGCCTGCTCTTCCAGACCGAGGACGCCCTGCGCTACGCCGAGGCCGGTGCGCGCGCGCTCGAGTCGGCCGAGCGCTCGATCCTGCTTCCCGAAGCCCCCGAGCGCACGCTGGCCCAGGCCTCCTTCGACGCCTTCATCGCGGCCAAGACCGCGATCCCCGAGCCCGCGGAGCCCGCCGACGACGCGACCGCCGGCGACGAGGTCGAGCCCGCGAACGCCGAGGAGATCGCCGCCGCCGAGGCGCGCGCGCAGGAGCTCTTCGCGAAGACCGAGGCCGCGCTCTCGCGGCTGATGGCCCGGCAGGACGGCGACCCCTGGGCCTGGACCAACCTCTCCAACCTCTACCTATGGGAAGGGCGGCTGCTGGAGGCCCGGCAGGCGATCGAGAGCGGCCTGGAGAGCCTGCCGGCGAACCCGGAGCTGCTCGAGCGGCTCTATCGGGTGTCGCGGCAGGAGGGCGGCGACTCGGCCGTGATCGAGGCCTTCGGCGAGTACCGCGACCGCAATCCCGAGATCAGCCTGGGCTGGTGGTACGGCGCGCGCGCGCGGTTCGACCGGGCGCTCTCCAACCTCGAAGACGCGCCGCGCGACGAGCTGCGCAAGGCGGGCGAGATGTTCGCGCGCTGCCGCGAGCTGGAGCCCACGTACGAGGCCGACTGCCTCGGCTGGGAGGTCATGGTCCAGAACGCCCTCGCGTGGTGCGACTACAACGCCGGCGACCTCGAGGCCGCGAAGGCGGGCTTCCTCGCGACCGAGGAGGTGCTCGAAGGCGGACTGCACTGGCAGCTCGAGGGCCGTCTGCTCTCCGGCGTGCAGGGACTCTACTTCGTCGCCAACGCGATGAACGGCGAGGAGCGCTTCGGGGACGCCGCGGACATCTTCGACTTCCTGCGCGAGTACGACCCCGAGAACCCGACCTGGGCGAACAACGCCGGCTTCTTCAACCGCGACGCGGGGACGGCGCTGGCCGACGTCGCGACCGCGATGCGCCGCGCCGCGGCCGGCGAGGTCGAGGACGGCGAGCGGCTCGCCGCGCTGCGCGAGCGTGCGGGCATCGCCGCGGACGACGGAGTCGACCGCGCCGCCGAGCTGCTTCTCGCGACCGCCGACGAGCTCGACGCCGCGGCCGAGGAGCGCTTCCGCAGGAGCTACGCGGCCTACCTCCAGGCCTCCGAGCTCGCGCCCGAGGACGTGCGCATCGTCAACGACACCGCGCTGATCCAGGTCTACCACCTGCGCGACGAGCTCGAGAAGGCCGAGGCCATGCTGAAGCGCTGCGTCCTCATGGGCGCCGAGCAGCTCGCCGAGCCCGACCTCGACGAGGACCAGGTGTTCGAGTTGAAGAACGCCTGGGGCGACGCCTACCAGAACCTCGGCGTGCTCTACCTCGAGGTGCAGGACGATCCGAAGAAGGCCCTCGGGTTCTTCGAGAAGTGCGTCGAGATCGGTCCCGAGGCGCGGCCCGACGTCCTCGCGATCTACATCCCGCGCTGCAAGCAGCTCCTCGCCGAGCGCGGGACGCCGGCGGAGGAGCCCCCCGCGCAAGAAGCCCCCGAGGCGTCGGACGAGGCCAGCGAGGCCGCGCCGGGCGCGGGTGAGGGCGCGGAGACGGACTCCGGCGAAGACGACTCCGCGGACGACTCCTGAGTCCGGCTGGACGGCGAGGAACGCGCGTGGACGGAATCGAACTGCCCCTCTGGATCCTGCCCGACGCGGCGTCGCAGGCGGACGCGCCGCCGCTGCTCTGCGTCGACGGAGTGTTCGGCGACCACCCGCTGCACCTCTCGCACTGGCCGGGCAACCGCACGCCCGCGGACCTGCGTCACGACCTGTCGACGGGCTCGTCGCTCGCGTTCATGAAGCTCGCGCCGGAGGAGCGCGCGCGGCGACTCGGCGGCCTCGCAGCGGCCGCGAACAACCACTTCGACACCGACGGCACCTGTGCCCTGTGGGCGCTCTACCACCCGGCCGAGGCGCTCGCGCGCGAGGAGGCGCTGCTCCACGTCGCGGCCGCCGGGGACTTCTTCCACGTCCCGACCGACCGCGCGTTCTGCATCGACCAGGTCGTCGCGTGGTCGTGCGACGCGCGCCGCTCGCCGCTCGCCCACGAGCTCCGCGAGGCCGCCGACCGCGCGCGCTACGAGCGCGCGACCGCCTTCCTGTTCGAGCACCTCGCCGGCCTGCTCGACGGAGAGCTCGAACCCTTCCGCGACGCGTGGGAGGAGCCCCTCGAGACCCTGCAGGCCGACCGCGCCGACCTCGCGAGCGCCGCGCGCGAGGACCTCGTGCACCTCGAGTGGACGTGGTGGACCGCGCCGCGCGGCGCCGCGTCCGCGCGCGGCGGCGCGGATGCGCGTCGAGGCGATGCGTTCGACCCCGGTCGCCACGCGCTGTTCTCCGGAACGCCGCACGACCGCATCCTGGTCGAGGGCCCGTCGGAGGCGGGGACGACGTACCGCTTCCTGCTGGGCACGCGCTCCTGGTTCGACCTCAGCTCGCCCGCGCCGCTGCCGCGGCCCGACCTCGCCGCGCTCTCCGCGCGCCTGAACGAGCTCGAGGGCACCGACCCCGCGAGCGCGAGCGCCTGGCGCTCGCAGGCGGACGCGGGAGCCTCGCCCGAGCTCTGGTTCGGCGCCGCGGACAACCCGGCGTTCTCCGAGCACGCCGGCGCCAGCCTGCACCCGAGCCGGCTCGCCCCGGAGAAGCTGCGCGCCGAGATCGCGGACGCCCTGCGCGCGGCGCTCGTGCTGCCCGACTGACGTCGCCCCGCAATGCGAGCGGGCCCCGACCGAGTCCGGTCGCGGCCCGCCTCCTCCACCCGTCGGGCGGAGACGCTGCGTATCGATCCGTCGCTACATGGACCAGCCGATGTTCAGGAAGAACCGGTTGTTCGCTTCCCTGGCCCCCGGAGGCGGTTCGTTGTTCCAGTCGAGTATCCACTGCAGCGAGGCGTACAGGTTGTCGCTGAGCGTGACCTTGGCCGTCGTGTCGAGCTTGGCGTACTTGTCGCTGCTCTCGAGCGACGGGAGGATCTCTCCGAGGTGGATGATCTCGTAGCGGTCGTTGGGGGTCCAGTGACTGCGGTACGCGAGACGCGCGGCCCAGTAGTTCTGGTCGGAGGCCCCGGCGAGCCGGGCCTTGTAGTAACTGATACCCGCCTCCCCACTGAACTTGTAGGTGTCGGTGTCCGTGAACTGACGGCCGAGACCGGCGCCAGCCGTCCAGCGTCCGTCGACCCCCGCCGCCAGGTCTTTCTCGATCAGGGCCGTCAGCAGCCAGTAGGTCTTGTCGTTGATGAACCGGTCGTACTGCGCCGAACCGCCGAGGCGACGCTGCGAGATGACCGAGCGCTGGCCGCCCTTGTCCTCCTGGAAGTTCCACCAGCCGCGCAGGGTCTTGCGGTCCTTCTCCTGCCTGTCGACCGCGTCGAGGTTGGCGTTGGCCGCCACGGTATCGGCACCGCCGGTCGTGAGGCTCGCGCCGGCCGAGGCGGAGATCTCCCAGCCGTACACCGGCTCCTCTTCCTCCTCCTCCTGGATCGAGTACGGGGAGACGATCGCCGCGGAGGGCACGTCGAGTGCGGCGAGTCCGAGGTCCGGCCCCCTCGTCGGGGGGGCCGACGCGGCGTCGGTGGGCGCGAGGGCGAGGACGAGAAGGGGCAGAAGGCTACTCATGGACCAATATCTCCGGGCGAGGGTGTTCGGAAGGGAGGAGGCGGTTGTAGGGATCGCCCAGCCGAAATCAATCCGGGCCGGCGACCCTGAACGATTTTTCAGAGTTGGAGGCGGCCTGCCGGGCGGAGAAGGCGTTCCAGGTTTGGGATAGGGTGCAAATCGTCGCGAGCCGCCAGCGGGAGCGGCTCGCGCGCGGCCGATGCACCCAGGGCGGCGCGCCCGCCACGACGAACACCCATGAAGAAGCTCGCTCTGATGCTCGCCGTGTTCGCCGTGCTGGCGCTCCTGGTCGAGGGCGCGGCGCGCGTGCGGCATCGGCTCCAGTACGGGACGTTCAGCCGTGTCTACCTCTACGAGCGCGACGAGGCGACGGGCCTGATGACGCCGGTCCCCGGGCACCGCACGGAGCGCCTCAGCATCGACTCGCGCGGCTTTCGCAATCCCGAGCTCGACGTCCCCAAGCCCGCGGGCCGCACGCGGATCGCGTTCCTCGGCGCGTCGACGACGTTCTGCGCGGAGGCCTCGGGCGACGAGGCGACGTGGCCGCACCTCGTCGTCGAACGGCTGCGCGCGGCGTACCCCGAGCGCGAGTTCGACTTCGTCAACGCCGGCGTCGGCGGGTACACGGTCGAGTTCTCGCGCAAGAACCTCGCGCTGCGCGTCGCACCGCTGCAGCCCGACCTGATCGTCGTCTACCACGCGATCAACGACATCTCGAAGGACACGCGCGAGCTCGCGAAGCGCCAGGGAATCTACGCGGGCCACGCGGACAGCGAGAGCTGGCTCTCCCGCTACTCGCTCGCGTGGTACCTGATCGAGAAGAACCTGCTGCTGCGCGCGCGTCAGAAGACCGCCACGACCGACGAGGGCGGACGCCTGCAGTTCGACGCCGCGGCGCTGGCCGACGGCTTCCGCGAACGCCTGGCCGCCCTGCTCGAGGAGGGCAAGGCTGTCCGCGCCGAGGTCGTCGTCGCCACGTTCTCCCACCACGTCCGCGAAGAGCACGACGCGCGGAAGCGCCTCGCGGCCTGCAACACGGCGCTCTACTACTCGCCCTACATGGAGCCCGACGGCATCCTCGCGTGCCTGAACGCCTACAACCAGGCCGTCCGCGACGCCGCCGCGCAGACCGGCACGCCGCTGATCGAAGGCGAGCTCGACATCCCCGGCGACACCGACCACTTCAACGACTCGGTCCACTTCAAGGACCTGGGCTGCGAGAAGATGGCGGATCGCGTGTTCGAGGCGCTGCGCAGCATGGACCTGGCGAGCCTCCGCGGCTCCTGACGCAGGCACGTCGCGGTCCCGACCTCAGCAGCCCGTCGAAGAAGTGCTCCAGATGCC
>CAYGPA010000136.1:0-11149 GCA_964351535.1 uncultured Planctomycetaceae bacterium | reverse complement strand
CTCGGCCTGCGGATCTGGGAGGCCGCGAGCACGAGCCTCTGGCTCGACGAGCTGCACACGCTCAGCCACGCCAGCCGCGAGAGCTTCGCGCAGGTGCTGGAGGCGGTGCGCAACGACTTCCACACGCCGCTCTTCTTCCTCGTCGTCCACGTGTTCGGCGACTGGAGCGACGGCGCGTCGCTGCGCTGGATCCCGATCGTCACCAGCGTGCTGATGGCGGTTCCGCTGTTCGGCCTGGCGCGCTCGACGCGCGCGGGGGCCGGCGCGCTGGCGCTCTGCCTTTGGCTCTACGCGACGCTGCCCTACCAGGTCCACTACGGCGCGGAGCTGCGGCCCTACGCGTTCCTCGCGCCGCTCTCGCTCGGCGCGGCCTGGGCGGCCTTCACGGAGAGCGGACCCAAGTGGCTGCGCTTCGTGGTCTTCCTTCTCTGCGTCGCGCTCGGGCTGATGTCGCACCGCCTGATGGCCGTCGCCGTGGTCGGCATCGGCTTCACGCGACTCGTCGTGCGGCGCTCTGGCATGCTGGGGCTGGGCTGCCTGATCCTGTCGGGCGTCCTGGCCGTGCTGCCGACGCTGCCGTGGTTCATCGAGTTCACGCAGCAGATGGGAGACGCCCGTTTCGAGCAGCAGGCGGAATCCGGCGGGTTCCGCGTGCGGCCGGCGCTGATCATGGAGGTGCGCGACCTGCCGCTGCGGATCTTCGTGCCGAAGATGGGTTCCCTCGGCGGGCCGTGGGCCGCGGTCGCGCGCGCGGGGGCCGTGCTGCTCTTCGGGGGCGTGTTCGCGAGCTTCGCCGTGTGGATCTCCGCGCGCGTCCGCGGCGTCGCGGGTCCGCTGGCGCCGCAGATGAGCGCCTGCTTCGTGTACGCCGTGTCGTCCTACGTGTTCCTCAGCGCCGCGACGCTGTTCTTCTGGGACCGCGCGCCGCTGCAGTACTACTCGCTGCTCGCGTGGGCCGTGCCGCTGTGCGTCGCGCCGCTGCCCTTCGCCGCGCGCTCGCCCCGCGCACGCACCGCTCTCGTGGGTCTCGTGGCCGCGGGCTCGCTCGTCACCGGCATCGCCACCGCCGGCGGCGACTCGCGCGAGCACATGCGCGGCGCCGTCGACGTCGCCCGCGAGCTGGCCGCGGCCGAGGCCCCGGCGCGGCCGATCTTCACGGCGCTGCTCGCCCAGCCCGGCGACATCTTCGCGAACGACCTGCCCTACCTCGCCTACGGCCCCGACCTCGAGTTCCGCGAACCCGCCGACCTCCCGCGCCCGGGTGACCCGGAATTCGACCGCCCCGTGATCGTCGTGCGACGCCTGCTGGACCTCGACCACGAGAAGTGGGAGCCGATCCTCGGCGGCCGCGCGATCGTCGAGGAACGCGCCCTCGACCGCACGATGACGGTCTACCTGCTGCGCCCGTCGTCGCCCTGAGCCTCAGGAACCGCCGAGCCGCGCGCCGAGCCACACGCCGAGCAGGCCGAGGGCGTTGCTGAGCGCGATGTTCAGGAACGCCATGCGCAGCTCGCCGCCCTGGGCCAGCCGCACGGTGTCGAGCCCGTAGGTCGAGAACGTCGTGAACGCGCCCAGCAGCCCGACGATCAGGAACGCGCGCACGTCCTCGCGCACGAGGATCGACGCCGTTCCCAGCGAGGCGAGGAGGCCGATGGCGAAGCAACCTGCCACGTTGACCGTCAGGATCCCGACCGGAAGGCTGGTGTAGATGCGCGCCTGCAGCGCGGTCCCGATCGCGTAGCGCAACACGGCGCCGAGCGCGCCTCCGAGGGCGATGGCGAGGAGCTTGGGCACGGCGGCATCCTACGCGGCGCGCGCGTGGTCTACACGGTCAGGATCGGCAGCCGGCCGCGCAGGCGGATGCCGCCGACGGCGGCGAGGGTGCCGAGGTAGGTCGCGATGCCGAGGGGCAGGCCCGTCCAGATCGACGTGGGGGAGACGAGCAGGTAGGCGGCGGTCATGACGGCGCCCGCGACGAGGCTCTTGCCGAGGCGCTTCAGCCCGATCGCGGGGTAGCCCTCGGCGGAGGCGTAGACGCGCGCGATGACGGCGCGGGCGGCCTCGGTGAAGAGCGTCGAGAAGGCGGCACCCAGGATGCCGAAGCGCGGGATCAGCGCGATGTTCAGCAGCACGTTCACGAGCACGGCCCAGCCGGTCATGCGCAGCACGGCCGACTCGCGCCCGCGCACGAGCAGCGAGATCAGGTCGACCTCCTTCGACAGCATGAAGGGCATCGTGCAGACGAGGATCGCGAGCGCGGGCTCCGACGGTCCGAACTCCTCGCTGAAGACCGTCGTCATGATTCCGCCGGCCGTGAAGGCTCCGCCGATGGCGACGGCGAGGCCCACGGCGAAGGTCTGCGCGTGGGCGTCGGAGTAGAGCGCGTCGCGCCCCTCGTCGCCCTCGCGCGCGGCCTGGGTCAGCGACGGCAGCAGGCTGATGCTGTAGGCCATCGCCATGTTGATCAGGAAGCTGATGAGCTGGTACGCGGCCGAGTAGAAGCCGACCGTGTCGAGGTCGCGAAAGATGCGCAGGAAGATCAGGTCGGAGTTGTAGATCGTCAGACCCAGCAGGACGTTGCCGACCAGCGGCAGCCCGCGGCGGAAGATCGGCGTGGCCTCGGACCAGTCGAGCCGCAGCACGCGCGGAATGCCCAGCCGGCGCAGCCAGACGAACAGCAGCACGGTCGTCAGGGCGTCGCCGACGAACTGCAGGAGCGGCACGCGCGCGATGTGCTCGGGCGAGTGCACGAGCAGCAGCACGGACCCGACGAACGTCACCTCGCCCGCGATGCGCGCGAGGGCCACCGGCCGTGTGTCCTGGAAGCCCGTGTGGACCCAGCGCGAGTCCGGGCCGACCGTGAGCAGCGTCAGCGCGTAGATCGCGAGCACCTCGGCTTCCGGAGAGGGCAGGAACGCCAGCGACGCCGCCGCGAGCAGGGCCGTCAGCCCGAAGGCGATGACCGTGCGGCAGCCGAGGATCGCCGGCACGACCTCGGGCATGCGGTCGCGCTCCTCGGCGACCTTGCGCACGCCCAGGAGGTCGACGCCGCACTGCGCCGTGTTCCGGAAGTACAAGAGGACCGCGTTCGCGAACCCCACGACGCCCAGCATCGCGGGCCCCAGGCTCTTGGCGATGTAGACCTGCGCCCCGAAGGCCACCACGCGCGCCAGGCCGTCACCCGAGGCCAGCGCGAAGAAGCTCTTCGCGATGCGTCCCTGCTGCGGCGTGCCGATGGCTGGCTCCGGCGCGGAGCGCCGTTCAGGCGGTTCGGGGGGTGACCAGCCGGTTGTAGATCCCGCCGATCGAGCGCCCGACGACGTAGCCGAGCACGAAGACGTAGGCCGTGCCGATCAGGCTGCCCACGAAGCTGACCGCGTAGCCCGGGAAGTAGATGTGCAGCTGCGAGAGCAGCGGACCGACTTCCTCTCCGCCCTTCATGACGAGGACGTTGGTCACGAGGAACAGCGCCGCCGCGGGCAGCACGCCGAGGCCCAGGCCCCAGGTGTTGCCGCTGACCGGCGGGTGCTCGGTGAACGTCGTGCGGCCGACGGGGCGCGCGACCGGGTGGCGCGGACCCAGCACGCGCCCGAGCGCGTAGCCGATCACGAACGCGTAGACGAACCCGATCAGGCTGCCGAGGAACGAGACGTCGTAGCCCGGCAGGACCTGCGACAGGCGTCCGAGGTGCATGCCGACGTCCTGGCCGCCGCGCAGGACCAGCACGTTGGTCAGCACGAACAGCCCGACGCCGAAGATCAGCCCCGTGGCCAGGCCCCAGGCGCGGGCGTTGACTCGCACCAGGACCGTGTCGAGCGTCTTGGTCTCGTACAGCTCGTCGGTTTGCAGCGGCATCGTACGGCTCATATGTGGTCCAGGAAGCCGCGGTTGGCGGCGAGCTCCGCCTTGGCGCGGAACACGATGCGCGCCACGGCGATGGCGAGGTTGCGGCAGAAGGCGAAGAACCAGCCCAGCACGAACCCGACCCACAGGCCCCAGAAGGCGCCGAGGAAGGCGCCCTTCCAGCTGACCTCGTACCCGGGCAGGTAGCGATCGAGCAGGATCAGGGGATACGGCTCCGCCGGCGAGCGGACCACGTGCATCGCGGTCGCGGCGAAGAGGAGGACCGCCGTCGTGACGGCGAAGGCCACCCCCAGGTGCCGCTTGTGCAGCGGGGCGAAGGCGAGCTCGAGCTCTTGCTCGAGGAGCTGGTCGTCGGGTTGCGGATTCGGTTCAGCCATGATGTGCGGGGGGGTGAGGCGCCCCGGGGTAGGGTCGGCCTCGGAGGGGTGCCGTCAGGATAGAGTGTCGCCTCCGAGGTGCCGCAATCGCTTCCGATTCCCGCGGCCGGGAGGCCCCGGGCCCGGGGCAGCCGGGCAACCGGGCCAACCGGAGACCTGGGGCGCCCGGGACCACCGCGCAACGAGCGGCCGTCGCTCGCGGCGACTGGCGCGTGGATCGGCCGCCCGAAGTTCGACGTGCTCCCGCCGGCCGGCGCCCGCGGCTCGATCCGAGGCGCCAGATGGCTTCCGGCTTCCTCCCGGGGCCTTCCGGGCGGCCTGGATCCGCGTCTCCCCGTCCAGTCCCCCGCGGGCGCCGGAGTTCGCAAAGTGCCTGCAGGCGCCGTGAGGCGGTCACAGGCCGCCGGTTGTGGCGTTTCGGCTGCGTGCTCGTGAATCGTCCGGGCTAGACTCTCGCGCCGATTTCTCCCGGCCCGCGGACCTCGGGATCCTCTCGGACCGCCTCTCCACCTGATCATGAGCGTCTCCTGCGGAATCGTCGGCCTGCCCAACGTGGGCAAGAGCACCCTCTTCAACGCCCTCACCGCCGCCGGTGCGGACGCGGCCAACTACCCCTTCTGCACGATCGAGCCGAACGTGGCCGTCGTGGAGGTGCCCGACGATCGGCTCGAGCGCATCCACGGCTACATCGGAACGCAGAAGGTGATTCCGGCGGTCGTGCGCGTCGTGGACATCGCCGGGCTGATCGCCGGCGCGTCCAAGGGCGAGGGCATGGGCAACCAGTTCCTCGCCAACATCCGCGAGACGGACGCGATCATGCAGGTCGTGCGCTGCTTCGAGGGCTCGAAGGTCGTGCGCGAGGACCCCGTCGACCCCGCGCGCGACATGGACGTCATCGAGCTCGAGCTGGCGCTCGCGGACCTCGAAACGGTCACCAAGGGCATCGACCGCGTCGCGCGCAAGGCGCGCGCCGGGGACAAGGACGCGATCTTCGAGAAGGCGGTGTTCGAGAAGGCCAGTGCGCTGCTCGAGGCGGGTACGCAGGTGCGCCTGGGCGAGTGGACCAAGCAGGAGCGCGAAGCCCTGCGGCCGCTGTGCCTGATGACGCTCAAGCCGATGCTCTACGTGGCGAACGTCGCCGACGACGACCTCGAAGGCGCGAGCCCGCACGTGGCCGTCGTCTCCGCGCGCGCGGAAGCCACCGGCGCCGGCTGGCTCCCCGTCTGCGCCGACATCGAGGGCGAGCTGCGCGGCATGGAACCCGAGGAGCGCGCGATGTTCATGGAGGAGCTGGGGGTCGAGCGCTCGGGGCTCGAGCGCCTGATCCAGAGCGTCTACGACGTGCTGGGCCTCCAGACCTACTTCACGGCCGGCGAGAAGGAGATCCGCGCCTGGACGATCCACAAGGGCGACTCCGCCCCCGTGGCCGCCGGCGTGATCCACACCGACTTCGAACGCCTCTTCATCCGCGCCGAGGTCTACTCGGTCGAGGACCTGGAACAACACAAGAGCGAAGCCGCCATCCGCGCCGCGGGCAAGCTACGCACCGAAGGGCGCGATTACATCCTCCGCGAGGGGGACGTGTGCCACTTCCTCGTGGGGAAGTAGCTCGCGCGAGTCGCGTCGAGCGAGGGGATCGCGGCCCGTGACTGTCTCGCACCCCTGCCGACCGCTACTCGTGGTGCCGGGCCACTAGTGCCGTGACTCGCCCTCATGGTCGCAGAGATTCGAAGAGGGTCGACAATTCTTCCTTGACGGTTCGGGCGAGACTCGACGGCGACTGGACCTTGATCTTTCGGAGTCGAATGCAACCCGAGAGGCTCTCCCGACGGACCCTAGTCGGTCGCTGCCAGTCCTCGAGAGCGCTCACTTCGATGTGCTTGGCGAGACGCAATCGTGCTGCGAGCTCCTCCTCGGCTCTTGGGCTCGATGCATCGTAACTGCTGGTGATCGTGTGGATCTCTAGTCGGACCTCCGGATCGCGCATCACCCGGAGCTTGGCAAAACCGTACGCGAGTTCTCGATCTGCCGGCAGAGCCAGAGCACCGTCCATGACCGAGGTGTCAGGGTGCTCCCCTCCACCGCAATAGCAGTCCACGAAACTGCCATTCGGGTCTTTTCCGACCCCACCCCATGGTCTTGACGGGGGATTACCGTCGGTGGAATCTCTCCGTAGCAGGGCCCAAGTGTCACGAGCCAGTCGCTCGCAGCACCAACGCCAGTTCTGGTCCCACCAGGCATCCCATATTCCCCCAGTACGGCTCCACAAGTCCTGAGGGCTGGTTGTCAGGAGATAGTCGCGAGCCCAGAGGGACTCGCACGAGCGCCGGTACTCCGCGATCCGCTCAGGACAGACCCGCTTCGAAGAGCCCAGCTCAGCGATTTCTCCTAGTGCCTTGCAGTAGCCCTCGACCCCGACGACAGCAACTCGGTCGTTGCTCTCGTCTTCGAGACCAATGCTGAGTCGCACGAGCATGCCTAGAACCTCAGGAGACGTCGCGGACGCGATCGAGAGGTACTCGGCCAACTGATGCAGCCCTCGAGGGTCTTCGACTTTCAACTCCAACAAGACGGGGACGTCGCCCTGGGAGGTCTTGATCACGAACTCCTCATCGACAACGTGGTGTGGACTCAGGCTTGCTTGGAATCGGGGTGAACTCAGACTCTCCATCCGCTCTCCCACGCGATCCCAGTGAGGCCCCTTGGCCGAGTGGCGAAGTAGCGCCTCGACGAACCGCGACCCCACCCCGTGATCCTGCAGGATGTTGTGAATCATCCTGTTGTGGGACATCTCCCGAGTATCGACCCCGAGCAACGACGGCAACGACGGATAGGTCATGTGCCGTTCGAGGATCGAGAAGGCTTTCTCCTTGTCCATGGTCGTCTGCTCTCCAGCAAGCACAGCCGCAACCAACTTCTCGCGTGATCAGTTCAGGGTCCTTCGGAGGTCGGCCGGCAGCACCACATCCGTTGGAGAGCCTACGCTGTCCAAGATGGCTGGGCACGCGGGCGGAAGGGGAGAGGCTCCGGAAAATACTGGTGGGCGGAAGCCCCGAGAGGCTCCCGCCCGCGTTGTTTCCGACCCCGCGAATCGCGCGGTCGCGATGGTTCTCTACGGCACGAAAGTGAGGCCGTCGATGTCCTCGGAGGGGTCGATGCCGAGGGCCGAGAGGTCGAGTTCGAGCGAGGCCGTGCCGGACGTGGACGCGCCGAAGTTGCCGGCGAAGCGGCCGACGTCCTCGTCGTCGCCGGCGCCGCCCGCGGCGCTCCAGGGGCCTGCCGTCGAGAAGAGCATGTCCCCGCCGGCGTCGAAGGTCACGGCGGCCAGGTCCTCGCCGCTGCTCGTGGAGAAGCCGACGTCGCTGCCGTCGAAATGCATCGACCAGGTGCCGGCCGTCGTCGCGCCGTACTGGGTCGCGGAGAACAGCAGCACGTCCTCGTCGCGCACGCCCGAGACGCCCGCGACGCCGGCGCTGCCGAGCGTCGACAGCGCCAGGCCTCCGCCCGGGAACTCGTACACGCCGTCGATGTCCTCGCCGTTGGTCGTGAGACCCACGTCGCTGCCGTCGAACACGAACGAGAACGAGCCCGCCGTGTTCGGGCCGGACTGCGTGAACGAGAAGATTACGAGGTCCGAGTCCTCGACGGTCGTCCCCGCGGGGCCGCCGACGAGGCCGGGCACGCTGTAGGACGACGAGTTGAACGACAGCACGAGGTCGCCGTCGTCGAGGACGTGCAGCGCGTTGACGTCCGTACCGCCGACGCCGACGTCGGAGCCGTCGAAGTACAGCGCCCAGGTATCGGTCGCGGGGTCGTAGGTCACGACGTCCTCGTCGCGCACGGTGCCCACGCCGGGCACGACCGTGTTGGAGAGGAAGCTCATGTAGTAGAGCCCGCCGCCGGTCGGGGGCGCGTTCACGGTGACGAGGTTCGTCATCGTGTTCGTGTCCGAGCCTCCGGGGCCCGTCACGGTCAGGGACACGGTGTAGTTGCCCGGGCTCGTGTAGAGGTGCGAGGGGCTCGCCGCGTTCGACGTGCCGCCGTCCCCGAAGGTCCAGGCCCACGTGTTGATGGAGCCGCTGGAGAGGTCGCTGAAGTTCACCGAGAGCGGCGCCGTGCCGCTCACGGGCGAGGCGCTGAAGTTCGCCGTCGGCGCCGCGGGGCCGCCGCCGGACTCGGCCACGTCCCCGGTGATGACCAGCGCGTAGCCCTGGCCCACCGAGTAGTTGCCGAGCCCCGGATCGATCGTCGCCGTCCAGGCGCCGGTCGCGGGGCTCGCGAGGATCACGTTCTCGACGTTGTTCAGCGTGTCCGCCGAGCCGCCGGTCGTCGACAGGCCCGTCGAGCCGTTGATGACGTTGCCGCGGTACACCGCGCCGCCGGGGGCGGTCACGCGCAGGTCGAGGTCGTTGATCAGCTTGCGACCCTGCCCCGCGCTACCGGGCTCGTCGGTCCACGCCAGCGTGACGCGCAGGCGCTCCGAGGTGCCGTTCACGTTGAACGTCACCGTGTCCGGCGTGTTGCCGGCCGACGTGAAGCCCGCGGACGACGCCACGTCGGACGCGATCAAGCGCCGCGAGCCCGTGCCGAAGTCGAGCGCGTCCGAGAGGTTCGGCTCGCCCCAGCCCTGGTAGCTGTTGGGGTACTGCCCGTTGCCGAGGTTGGCGCCCGTCAGGCGGTGTCCCGCGTTGATCAGGACGGCCTTCATCAGCGCGGCCGAAGGGTCGGTGATCGACGCGTTGCCGGGGTAGCGACCCTCCTCGAAGTACTGGTGCACGAGCGCGCCCGCGCCGGCCATGGTCGGCGACGCGAAGCTGGTGCCCGAGGTCCACTGGTAGGAGCACGAGCCTCCGCCCGACCCGTTCGAGTCGGGGAGGATCAGCAGCGATTGCACGCCGCCCGCGCGTCCCGCTCCGTCGGTGCCGGGCGCCATGACGTCGGGCTTGATCGCGCCGTCGAAGCGCGGACCGATGGACGAGAACGAGGCGCGGTTCTCGGGCAAGAGGACGTCGTCGCTGGCGCCCACGGCCAGGCCGTTCTTGGCCACGGCCTGGGACGTCAAGGCGTTGGCGGTCGCGCCGGAGTTGCCGGCCGCCATGCACTGGAGCATGTCCTGGTTGTCGAAGGCCGCCGTGTCGTGCGCGATGGTCGTCTGCGTGTAGGTGTTCGACGACTCCGACAGGCCCACGCTGTGGTTGGTCGTGGCGACGCCCGCCGCGGCCATGTTGTTCAGCGTCGTGGACATGTTGGCCGGGAATTCACCCGCGAACTCCCAGCGGAAGCCGTTGGAGGTGTCCATGACCGGCGTCAGGTAGAGCTGCGCCTCGTGCGCGATGCCCGGGCCCAGCAGGCCGGAGTAGTTCGTGGGCGCCCACGATTCCCAGGAGTCGACGTCGTGCTCCCACCACTTCTGATCGTCGTTGGCGTAGAAGTCGCCCGCGGCGGCTCCCGCCGCGCCCATGCCGTGCTCGCCGGAGACGCTGCTGCCGAGCTGGGCTCCGCCCAGGTTGTCGGCGCGCGGAATCTTCAGGTTCACGCCGCCGGAGCCGACCGAACCGAGCAGGACGCGCGCCAGGTTCGGCAGCGCCATCCCCCAGTTGCTGATCGCCGTGTCCGGGAATCCCGTGCCACAGCCGGCCGTGCCCGTGTTGTTCCAGTCGAAGTTCGTGTCGACGATGCCGATGAGCTGTCCCTGGCCCTGCAGGTCGTGCACGCGCCATAGCGGGAAGCCCGCGGTCGTGACGATCGGCGAGGCCGAGCCGTCGTCGGCGGTCACGCTGCGGTTCTGCAGCTTGCCCCCGCCGGAGAGATCGTAGGTCGCGAGGCCGTCGCCGGCCTCCTGGATCGTGCGCACGCCCTCGATCCCCGCGATGAGCGTCACGATCGCGGGCGCGGCGTCGACGACGACGAAGCGCTGGTCGTAGGTGCGCTTGCCGGGGATCGCGACCTCGTTCAGCACCACGGCACCGAGCTCGCGCAGGCCGGCCGTGACGGACGCGAAGTCCTGGCCGGGCATCAGGTCGACGTTCAGGCGGTACGCGGAGCGCCCGACGCGCTCGGGGCTCGTGAGCCGCGCCGTCCCGATCGTCGCGTCGAGCTTGTACGCGGGCTGGTAGCGGTCGACCCAGTCGACGTGCTCCAGGCGCCGCAGCGCGCGGTACTGGGCCTCGGTGCGGACGTCGACGACCACGCCGTTGCCGGGCAGGTACCAGCGCGACAGCGCGGTGCCGTCGGCGCGCTGCAGGCGGCCGGCGATGCGGTCGAGCTGCTCGCGCTCGGCCTCGTCGAGCGGAGACTCGAAGTGGACGATGAAGTAGCCCGGATCGAACGCGCCGTCGCGGCGCAGGGGCTTCTCGAGGGCCGGCGGAATGCGCGGCGGATCGTCGATCGCGATCACCGCGTTGCCGGCGAAGACGACGTCGTAGCCGCCTTCGGCGACGTCCTCGGCCTCGAGGCTCTCGCTGACGAACGGCGGCCGCAGCGCGTGGGGATACCACGACATCTCCTGCGGGGCCTGGACGGCGGTCGGCTCGGTACCGAGGGGGGGAGACGGACGACGCGTGTCCTGGGCGTCGGCGGTCGTGGAGAGTACGGCGAGGAGGGTCAGGGCAGCGCCCGACCGGAGAACGTGGGACATGGAACCTCCTGGGAATTCTGTGGAAGTGGGGGGGATCGAAACCTCACCCCTGCTCAACCCGGTTTGCCAACCTAGGGGAGACCCGTTCGATTGCGCACTCGCCGCGGAGTGAATCGCCGGACGTTCCCGGACCTGGCTCGCCGCGCGCCGGGTCAGAGTTCCGCGGCCGGCCGCCAAGCGGGGGCCAGCGTCCGGTTTCGTTCCGATCAGGGTCGCTGTATCTGCAGGTGGCGGCCGCTCGTGACGAAAGCGGAGCAAGCGGGCGGGAGCA
>CAYGPA010000135.1:0-11193 GCA_964351535.1 uncultured Planctomycetaceae bacterium | reverse complement strand
CCCGACTCCGACTGCGAGCCCGACTCCGACTGCGAGCCCGACTCCGACTGCGAGCCCGACTGCGCGGAGTTCGCGGGGGTGGAGCCGGGCGGCCGGTTTCCGGAGGCCGTGGCGGCGAGGGCGGACCGGAGGTTCTCGAGGGCCTCGGCGAGGGCTTCGCCGGCGGCCTCCGCGGCGGCTGCCGAGGCCTCGGCTTCGCCGTCCTGGGCTTGCTCGGCGGAGGAGCGCATCGCCTCGGCCGCGGCTTCGAGGCTCTCGCGGGCGCTCGCGACCGCGGAATCGTCGGCCTGCGGCAGGGATCCGAGTCCGCGCCGCACGCGGTCGGAGGCCTCCGCGGAGTCGGACTGCGAGCGGGAGAGCGTCGGTCCCTTGCGGCGTTCGTCGCCGGCGGCGCGCGCGAGGGACTCGGCGGCCTGCTCGGTCGCGCTGCGCGCCTCGCGGGCGGCGCGCGGGTCGTCGGTCGGCGCCGCGGCGGTGCCGCCGGACTCGACGGCGCGGCGCAGCTCCTCCTCGGCGTCGGCGGCGGACGGGTTGGCGCCCGGCGACGCGGCGTTGGCCTCGGCGAGCTGTTCGAGGGCCTGCTCCCGGGCTCCGGCCGCGGCGCTCTCGGAGCTCCGGGCCTCCTGTTCGAGCCGCTCCGACTCGGCGCGCAGGTCCGCGCCGGCCTGGGCGCGCTTGCCGGGATCGGCGCCCGCCTGGCGCAGCTTGCGCGCGGCCTCGCGCAGAGCCTCGGCCGTGCGCTCCGCGGACTCGTCTCCGGACGCGCGCGCGTGGCGCTCCTCGCGCTCGGCGGCGTCGTCGAGCTCCGACGTCAGCGACTGCAGGCGCTCGCCGACGTCGCCCGCCTCGGCGCCGTCCGCGGCCTCGCGCAGCTCCTCGGAGGCCATGCGCAGGCGCTCGGCGCGCACGCCCATCTCGCGCGCCTCGTCGAGGCGCTCGCGTGCTGCTTCCAGCTCCGGTCCCAGCGCGGGGTCCCACGAGCGCAGGATCAGCGCGTCCATCTCCTGGCGCTCGACGAGCTCCTGGACCCGCTCGGTCCACTTCTCGAGGTCGAGGCTGCCGGTCTGGCGGCCCAGGCGCTCGTTCTGGCGCAGGAGTTCGCGCTGCTGCTGGGTCAGCTGCGTGATCCCCGCCTCGAGGTTGCGTTGCGCGTCGTTGGCGCTCTTCTCGCGCAGGTCCTCGGTCTTCTCGCGCAGCTCGGTCTCGCGATCGCGCACGTCGGAGAGCTCGCTCTGCAGCGCGCGCAGCTGCTCCAGCGCGTCCTCGATGCTCTCGAGGTTCTCGCGGTCCATGAGGATCGAGAGCAGGCGCTCGAGGCGCATGACGATCGCCTCCTGACGCTCGAGCGACTGCACGGGCTGGCCGCTGCGCAGGCCGTCGCGCGCGTCCTCCATGAGCTCCTCGAGCGTCTTGGCGGCGGATTCCTCGGTGCGCGCTCCGAGGAACGTCAGGCCTTCGCGCAGGAGCTGCAGCGCGTGCGTACGTCCTTCGGTCTCGAGGCGCGGGATCAGCACCTCCATCGTCTGGCGCAGCCGCGAGAGCTGACGCGCGAGGTGGGCTTGCTCGTCGGCGATGCCCGCGAGGTCGCGGTCGGAGAGCGAGTCCTGGGCGACGGACGCGGGGCGACCCGCGGAGAGCGTCGCGGCGGTGCACAGCGCGAGCGCGTAGCGGCCGAGTCGCGAGGTGCGTGCTAGGCGACTCACGGAAGGATCGGGGCGCTGCATGTCACTTCTCCCTCGCCAGGTGTCGGGTGCGATCGGCCAGCGACTTCTGCTGGTTCAGGATATCCCTCGTCAGCGAGAGGATGGACTGGAAGTTGTCCCATTCGGCCAGGCGGTCGAGCAGGTCCTGCAGGCGGCTCAGCGCTTGCCGCTGCGCCGCGGCGGCGTCCGTAAGAGCTGCGTGCACCTCGGGCACGTCGACGGCGAGGCCCGCGCGGTCGAGGGCTTCGACCGCCGCCTGCGTGTCCTCTTCGCTGAGCTTCAGGGACAGGTCGAGGATGCCGACGAGCTGGCCGGCGAAGGCCGGCGAACCCAGCCGCCCCGCCGCGTAGGCCGCGGTCAGGTCGATCCAGGGCTCGGCGCTGAAGCTGCGCTCGTGTCGTTCGGCCAGGGCGCTGTCGACGTGCTCGAGCAGGGCGCCGGCCTTGTCGTCGAGCCGCGCGTAGAGCACGGTCTCGACGATCGAGGCGACCTCGCGCGCGAGCGCGGCGGCGTCGCCCTGCACCCGGCGCTCGCCGGAGAGTGCGGCCGCGAGCTCGTTCGAGTTCTCCAGCGTCTCCAGGTCGTCGCTCTCGATCGCATCGAGCAGCTCGCGCACGCGCTGCTCCTTCTTGCGCTCGAGCTCCTCCAGCGCGGCGGCCTGTGTGCGCACGCGGGCGAGGCGATCCTGGACGCGGCGCAGGAGCTCGTCGCCCGGAACGATGCGCACGCGCACCGGAGGGGCCTTGCCGATGCCGGGGTCGTCGGAGGCGTCCGCCGCCTCGGCGCCGTCGACGCCGGGCAGCGCCGGGCGGTTGTCGCGCGCCTCGATGTTCAGCACGAGCTGGCCGAAGGAGTCCGTTCCGGCCGAGAGCTGGGTGAGCAGGTCGGCGATCTCCAGCCGGCGGCGAGCGGCGACCACGAGGCCCGCCCGGCCGGCCCGCCAGTCGTCGTCCTCGCGATCCACCGGCGCGAACTCCAGGTCGCCGCGCAGCGCCGGGGAGGCCTCGTCGCCGGCGATCCGCGCCGTGTAGCGCAGGCTGTCGACGCCGTGGTCGTCCTCGACGCGCACGCGCAGGGAGAGCGCGCCGATCGACGTGGTGTGGAAGTCGCTGCGCGCGGGGGAGAGGACCTGGACCTCGGGCGGCCGGTCCTCGAGCACGTGCACGGCGAACAGCCCCGGGTCGGGGTTCCGCAGGCCGGTCTCGTCGCGCAGCTCGAAGCGGTAGCGGAACGAGGCGTCCGCGGTCCACTCGAACCCGAGCCCCTCGCGCGCGGGCGCGCCCGACACGTCGGCGTCGGTGGGGCGGACCGGGAACGGTCGCGGAGCCAGTTCGAGGACGGTGTCGTCGGGGAGGATGCGCACGCTGCCCACGGCGCCCGCGGGTTCGGGCAGCATGGCGATCGAGAGGCGCGAGCCGGCGGGCACGGAGACGTCCAGGTCGAACTCGACGCGCGCCTCCTCGCCGGTGTAGGCCGGCGGCTCGATGCGCACGGCGATGCCGGCGATGTCGGGCGGCTGCAGGACCTCGATCTCGACCCGCGGCAGGCCGCGCTGGTCGTCGCCGCCGGTGACGTGGAACGCGAGCGACTCCTGGCACGAGCGCAGGATGGTGCGGAAGGCGCCCTCGCCGCCGGGGGAGAGCAGGAGCTCCTGCCCGCTGTCGAAGTGCACCGTGACGTCGTCGGGCACCTTGCCCTGGGCGCGCACGAGGATCGGCACGTCGGTGCCGCGCGCGACGCGCACGTGGATGCGCTCGGGCGTCGCGTCGATCCTGGCGCGCTCCTCGACGAGCGGGATGGACACCGCGAGGTGCGTGCGCTGCGGCCAGCTGGCGCCGCCGCCGAACAGTCGATTCACGAAGATCGCGGTGTGCCCCGGAGCGGCGAGGCCCGCGACCACCGCGAGCAGCGCCGCGGCGCCGCCGAGGGCGACGCGCCGGCGGGGGCCGCGCGTGTCGAGGACGTGCGCGAGGTCGAGCTTCTCGGCCGTCTCCTCCGCGCGCGCGAGCACGCGGTCGACGAGCGCGGGCGAGCCGTCGGGGCTGGCCTGGAGCTGGACCGCGCTGACGATCAGCTCGTGCAGCTCGGGGTGCGCGCGTTCGAGGAGGACGGCGAGCCCGGCGCGATCGGGCCTGCGCGCGAGCGGGCGGACGAGCTCGCGCCACAGCACGTAGCCGGGCAGCCCGAACAGGAGGACCAGGTGCAGCCAGCGCACGGCGCGGGGCACGTGCAGGGCCCAGTCCGCGAAGAATGCGAACGCCATCCACAGCACCGTGACGACCAGCACCGATCCCAGGCCGTGCAGCCAGACGGCGCGCGTCAGCCGGCTACTCAGCCGGTCGAGGAGCGCGGCGAGGCGCGGCGTGCGTCCCAGGTCGAGCGGACCCCGGCGCCGGGAGTCGGGCCGAGGGTCGTGGCGGGAGTCGAGTTCTCGCGGGTTCGTCACGGGGGTGCGATCAGCGTTGGAAGATGGGGAGGAAGCGGTAGGGGATCTCGAGGATCAGGACCGCGCACGCCGTGCCGAAGGCGCTGCCCGGGCCGACGCGGTTCGGGAACGACCCGTCCTCCTGCTGCATGCCGAGGATCTCGGCGCGCAGGAGCTCGTAGTAGTTCTCCCACCGGTGTCCGCCCGCGGTGTACATGGCCTGGACACCGTAGTAGTGGCCGTACCAGAAGAAGTAGTGCCCGCCCTTGCGCGCACCCCAGCTGCGGTTGAACTCGTGGAACTGCTTCCACAGGTAGTCGACGCCGGCCTCGATCGCTTCGTCGGAGTAGATGCCGACGCCGTGCAGCGCGGTGACGCCGGCGGCGGTCAGCGGGAAGGAGGACCGCGACGTGTCCTGCTTCTGGTAGTGGAACGAACCGGGGTCGTTGCGGTACCAGCCGACGCGCGCGGAGGCCTCCTTCGTCACGGCCGAGTCGACGACGTACTGGGCCGCCTTGTCGACGACCGAGCGCGGCACGCGGATGCCGATGTTGCGCGCGGCGCGCAGCGCGAGCACCTGGCACACGACGATCGACATGTCCGCCTCGACCGCGTACGGCTCGTAGCGCCAGCCGCCCTGCTTGTTCTGCGAGTTGACGATGAAGTCGACGGCGAGCTGCAGCTTCTCGCGCACGTCCGCGCGCCGCGTCATCCCGTAGATCTCCGCCAGGAACAGCGTGGCGAAGGCGTGCGAGTACATGCGCGTGCCCTTGTACGTGATGTACCCGTCGTCCTGGACGCAGCCCAGCACGAAGTCGAGCGCGCGCTCCACGGCCACTCCGTGCTCGCCGCGGCCGGGGAGCTGGCCGCCGGCCATGAACGCCATGCCCGCGAGCGCCGTGACGCCGACGTGCCCCTGGTCGGCCTCGGTGTAGTCGTAGCCCGTGTTCAGCTTGTAGCCGATCTTCCCGACCCAGCTGCCGTTGGGCTCCTGGTTGGCGGCCAGCCACGCGAGGCCGAACTCGACCGCCTCGGCCTGGTCCTGCGTCACCACGATGGTGGGGGCGATCTCCTGCGCGGCGGGGGCGCCCCCGGCGACGGCCGGAGCGGTCAGAGCGGAGAGGAGCAAGGCACGCAGGGGGGTCGTCGTGATTCTCATCGTTTCACCTCGAGGACGTGCAGCGCACGGCCACCCGCCAGGAACAGCGCGTCGCCGAGTGCGTTCAGGGTGATCTCCTTGGCCTCGCCGAGGTCGGGGCCGAGCACCCGGACCTCACGGCGCACGCCGCTCGAGCGATCGAGGAACAGCAGGTGGGTCGCGCCGTCCTTGCTCGAGCGCTCGGTGGGCTCGGTGAAGGCGAGGGCCACGGTCGTGCGCGAGAGCGCGGGCAGCGGCACGTGCAGCGGGTTGGAGAACTGCGACAGGCCCTGGACCAGCTCGCGGTGGGCCCAGCGCTCGCCGTAGGGCAGGTGGATGGCGCGGATGCGCAGCCAGTCGCCCGAGTCGCGCGAAGCCGCGAAGAGGAACGGCTCCTCCAGGACCGTCGTCTCGTAGCGCACGAGCCCGACGGGCACGTCGACGCCCTCGAACTCGACGCCAGGAATCTCGCGCACCGCGCCGTCGCGCGTGTGGACCTGGACCAGTCCGCCCACGCGCTCGCGCGTCGAGGCCAGGAGGACGAGGTACGTCTGACCCTCGCTGCGGGCGATCGAGTCGAGCTCCAGGCCTTCCTCGGACGGCACGTGCCACGCGGGCGCGCCCGTCTCGAGGTCGTAGGCGGCGAGGTAGTGATGCTCGCCGCGCCACGAGCGGAAGTGCGGCACGATCAGGCGCCCGCGCTCGATCCAGGCGGACATGTGGTTCGGGCTCTTGACGTTCACCGGTAGGTCGAACGCGGAGCGCTCGCGGCCGGTGTAGAGGTCGAGGACGAGCGTGAGCGTCTCGCCGTAGTTCTGCGGCAGGATCACGACGCGGTCCTCGCCGCAGACGGCCCACATCCAGCTCGCGCGCGGGACGGAGCGTGTCCACAGCACGACGCCCGAGGCGGTGTCGATGCCGAGGAGCTGCGTGCCGACGTCCTTGCGGTCCACGAAGACCGTCGCGACGCCGGAGTCGCCGCCGACGTTCGTGATGTGGCCGACGTCCGGCTGCCACTGCCACAGCTCGCGTCCCGTGGTGGTGTCGATGCCGACCAGCAGGTCGGAGCGCAGGAAGGCGGTCAGGCGCCCGGGCTCCAGGTAGCGTCGCCCCGTCCAGCGCCGGGCGGCCGCGGCGAGCTCGGCCTGGGCCTCGTACGTCCACGCCGCCTTGCCGTCCGCGCCGAAGGCCGTGAAGCCTTCGGGGCTCGCGTGCAGCAGGAGCGGCGCGCCGGCGCGGTCCGCGACGACGCCGAAGAAGGCGTAGGGCCGCGAGCTGCTGGCGGCGAGGCGCGCGCTCTCGTCGAACTCGGCGGCACGCTCGGGAGCCGCGGCGGACGGCGGGAGCTTCGCCACCAGGTCGGCGAGCCCCAGTCCGCGGTGGCGCTCCAGCGGCGAGCGCATCCCGGGATGGTGCCGGGCCAGCGAGGCGAGGAGCCCGCGGGAGTAGGCCGTGTTGCCGCCGTCCTCGAGCACGGCGCCGAGGCGCAGCAAGAGCTCGATCTGGCGCTCGGTGGCCCCGCGCGGATGCCAGCGCGTGGGCAGCTCGTTCAGGACGACCTCGGCGAGCGTGGGGATGTCGCGCTGCTCGAAGGCGACGGACACGAGCGCGTCGTTGGCGCGCTGCGCGCTGTCGGAGTGGGGGTAGAGCTCGGGAATGCGCGCGAGCTCCTCGAGGTCCCGCGCCGCGAGCGCGCGCTCCAGCCGCTCGCTCGCGCGCTGCTCGAAGACGGCGTACTCGGAGCCCGCGCCGCCGCGGACGAGCTCGCCGATGCGGTCGGCCACGGTCCCGCCGCGTTCGAGCTCGTTCGCGCCATAGCGCTCGAGGATGGCGTGCAGCGCCTCGAGCTCGTCGCCGTACTGCCGCTCGCTCCGGAACAGCTCCTGGCGTCGAAGCAGCGCCCACAGGCCGACGGGCAGCGACTCCTGCTCGATGTCGGCGTCCTCCTCGAGCTCGGTTCCGATGGTCGGCGGAGCGCGCAGGACCATGTCGCCGCAGCACGCCTCCAGGACCGCGAGGGCGTCGAGCCAGCCCGTGATGTCCGCGCGCTGCTCCAGGAGCACGAGCTCCGCGAGCAGGGTGTCGCGCAGCGCGAACTCGTCGGGCGCCAGCTCGCGCGCGCGGCGCAGCCGCTGCAGCGCGCTGCCCGAGTCGATCGACTGGACGAACGCCTCGGCCTCGAGACGCAGCACGTGGTGCAGGCGCTCGGCGACGACCGGCGGAGTCGACCGCGGCGCGCGGTCGCTCTCCTGGAGCAGCGGTTCGAGCAGCTCGCGCGCCCGGCCGAGCGTGCGCAGCGCCTCCTCCACGTTGCGGGCGCGCAGGCGGTTGCGCCCGCGGTTCGCGAGGAACGACGCGTAGTCGGAGATCGCCGTCGGGCTGCGCGGGTCGCGCGCGAGCGCGGCCTCGAAGCGGTTCTCGAGATCGTCCCAGTCGAAGTAGCCCGTCAGGTACCGCCCCGTGAGGCAGAACTGCGCGGAGGAATCGACGAGCACGTTGCCCGCCATCTGATCGTCGCGCCAGGCCATGGTCAGCCGCGGGTCCTCGTAGGACAGCCGGCGGCGGTCGAGCGCGAAGCGCTTCGAGCGCGTGGGCACGACGACGTGGTTCGCCGTCAGCGTCGGGCGCGGCAGGGCGCCGTGGTTGGCGTCTCCCGAGGAGTGCAGGTCGCGACTCTCGTCCATCGTGTCCGGCGGCGTGCGCGAGGCCAGGCCGGCGGGCTGCCGACACGCGAGGATCTTGCGGCCGGCGAGGAAGACCGTGGTCTCGTCGGCGCCGATCAACGTCAACTGCTCGCGCGTCCGCCCGCGCATCAGCGTGTCGTAGCGGATCGACCACACCATCGCGCCGGTCTCGAGGTCGAGGGCGATCATGTCCTCGCTGTCGACGGGCGTGCCGACGACGACGCCGTCCACGGCGACCGGCGGCGCGTTGCGCCAGTTGCGCTTGCGGCGGTGCGCCTCGAACTGGTGGACCTGGGGCAGCGCGATCTGCTCGTAGAGCGTCTCCCACAGGAGGTCGCCCGTGTAGAGGTCGACGGCGGCGACCGAGCCCAGGCCGGTCAGCGCGACCACGCGGTCGCCCTCGACCAGCAGCGGAGGCGCGGCGAACTCCCACTGGTGGCGGCCGAACATGTTGAGCTCGCGCTGGCCGCTGATGACGGCGCGCGACCACAGCAGCTCGCCGGTCGCCAGGTCGTAGCAGGCGACGTGGTAGTCGATGCGCCCGCGCATGCGATAGGCCGGCACGAGCACGCGGGAGCCCACGACCACCGGCGGGCCGGCGACGCGCATCCGCTGCGAGAACGAGCCCGATTCGCCGTCCCAGAGCGGCGGCGGCATGTGGTTCCACAGCGGGCGCCCGGTCTGCAGGTCGTAGGCGAAGAGCCGCCGGTCGGGGATGACGGTCGTGATGCGGATGTTCTGGAACTCGCGGTTCGAGAGGTGCGTGACCGGCACCTGCAGCGCCGCCACGGCCACGCCGCTGCCGGCGGCGGGCGCGACGAGCAGCGTGTCGCGGTCCAGCCCGCTGAGGAAGTCGCGGCGCTGGAGCGTCTGGTTGTCCGGCCGGCTGGACAGGCTGCGCATGTCGTTCGCGTCGACACGGTCCCAGCCGGGCGGCTCCTCGGAGACCCAGCGCACGACGCCCGCGTAGGCGTCCACGGCGAGCAGCCGCAGCGAGGTCGAGACGAGCAGCGTGTTGCCCGCGAGGACGGGGAACATGTTGTAGTGATCCGGCGAGGGGCGACGGCCGTTGAAGGGCGAGTTGCCGTCGACGTCGATCTCGACGCGCCACGAGTGGCACTCCGGCGAGGGCGGATCTCCGGAGACCGTGTCCGGACCCGGAGAGCGCAGGAACGCGCTGTTGCCCGCGTGGGCCAGGGCGGCGAGGTCGCCGTCGCCGCCTTCGATCAGCTCGCGCGCGAGCGCGGTGCGGCGATCGGCGCCGGGGGTCGTGCCGTCCCCGAGCAGCTCGCGGAGTTCCTCCGCGCGCCGCCACGTGGCCGCGGCACCGAGCGCGTTTCCGAGCTCGAACTCCAGGTCGCCGAGGCTCCACCAGGCCTCGACGGCCGCGCGCGTCAGCGGCCAGCGGCGCGCGACGTCGACCAGGGCGGCGCGATCGAGCGTCGCGCGCGCGGCCTGCAGCGCGACGCGGGCGTCGGCGCCGAAGCGTTCGCGGTACTCGCGGCGCGCGTCGGGCGGCAGCTCGAGGAGCAGCTCGCGCGCCTCGGCGGCGGCGCCGACGTGCAGCGCACCCTGCGAGCGCCTGCCGGCCACCTCGAAGGTCGCTCCGAGCAGCTCGCCGGGGTGGTGGTCGGTGAGCCGCTGCAGCGCCGCGACGGCCTCGGGCCAGCGCTCGGCCTCGAGGTGCTCCTCGGCGAGCCGGTAGAGCTCCTTTGCCGTGCGCGTCTCGGGGATCGCGAAGCTGCGCACCTCGAGCGGCTCCTCGTCCTCCTGCACGGTGGGGACCGGAGTCGCGCGGGACACGCCGGCCCGGAAGGCAGTTCCCGCCGCGGGAGCCGGCGCCGAGGGCGACAGGCTAGCGAGCAGGGTCAGGATCGCCGCGGGATGGAACATGGACGTCTTGTTCGCTTAGACCAGCTCCACGCGCTTGCGCAGGATCCATTCGGCGGAAAGCAGGCCCAGGGCGATCAGGAGCGTCGTCCACGAGTCCCACACGTCGTCGAGCTGCGTGGAGATCGGCTCGCGCCGCTCCTCGCCTCCCGGGAATTCGGACGCGAGCGACTCCAGGTCGAGCAGGCTCGCGTGCGTGCCGCCGGACGCGAGCGAGAGCTCGCGCAGGAGCGCGGGGTCGGGCGCGGGATCGGAGTTCTCGCGCGAGGGCAGCACGACCTCGAACTCCGCCGAGGCGATGCGCTTGTCGCCCTCCTCGATCCACGTGCGCACCAGGCCGGGACGCTCGGCCTCGAGCGTGCCGCGGAAGTTGCCGGGCCGTCCGTCGACCGCCTGCAGCTGCAGCTCCTCGGTCGAGCCCTCGGGGCCCTGCACCTGGACGGTCTGGTACGGCGCGTCGCTGGGGCGGAAGTCGTTGTCCAGCACGCGCGCCTCGAGCACGATGCGGTCGCCCAGATCGTAGCTCGTGCGCGGCGTCTCGAGCCGGTAGCGGCCGTCGCCGCTCTTCAAGCGGCCCAGCGCGAGCCAGCGGATGGCGTTGCGCCAGAACCGTTCGAGATAGCGGTTCTCGTAGCGGAAGCGCCACCGCCACGTCGCGTCGAGTCCGAGGAACAAGGTACGTCCGGAGGGGAAGTACCCGGACACGAGCAGCGGGTGACGTCCGTAGTTGTTGCCGTCGAGCGGATGCCGCAGCAGCACCTGGCTGGCGGCCTTCGCGCGGCTGACGGGGTAGTACCAGTAGAAGCCGCGCAGGCCGCCGTCGTCCTCCCACAGGCGGCGGTTCACGTCGAGGTCGGAGTGCAGGCGCACGATCTCGTGCGGGTTCAGCGGGTCCTCGAGGACCGGGCGCACCTCGCGCGACGTGTCGCCGGAGAAGCCGAGCAGCGAGCCGGAGTCCAGCTCGACCGGCAGCAGGTCCTCGAGCGGGGTGCCGAGGTAGGCGCGCGGGTCGTCGTACTCGCCGGCCTGGAACAGCAGGCCGCCGCCGCGCTCGACGAACTCGTACAGCGAGGCCATGAACTCGTCGCACCGGGCCGGGTCGGACGAGACCGCGTACGGGTTGACGTCGCCGAGCACGACGACGTCGTAGTTCTCGAGCAGCGTCTGGCGGTCGGTCGGGACCTCGCGCAGCGGCGGGAGGTTGGGCGAGCTCTCCTGGATGAAGTCGGGCGTGGCCGACAGCAGGAAGGCCTGGAACTCGATGTTCGCGTCGGAGCGCTTGAGGATGTTCAGCGCGAGCTGGCGGTAGTCCCAGCGCGGGTAGCCCTCGACGTACAGCACGCGGACCTTCTC
>CAYGPA010000134.1:0-11245 GCA_964351535.1 uncultured Planctomycetaceae bacterium | reverse complement strand
GCCCGGCCCCGAGGACGAGGATGCGTTGAGCGGTCATGAGCGGCGCAGTCTACTGTCAGGCACCGGGGTCCTGCCCGCGTCGTCTCGGGTCTGCAGGGTCGATGGCGCGCGCGGGCCGGGGCGTGCTCCCGGGGCTTGACAGATCCACTTTGCATCGTAAAGTATCTCCGAGGTGCCCAGCGCCGCGACCATGCAGCTCCAGAAGGCGATGTCCCAGATCTCCGAGATCCACGCTCAGCTGTCGAAGGCCGAGGTGTTCCGGGGCTATCGGGCCTGGCCGCTCGCGACCACGGGGGGGATCGCGCTCCTCGCCGCCTTGGTGCAGGCGAACTGGCTGCCGGCCGCCGACGCCGTCGAGTTCGCGTCGTTCTGGCTCGTCTGCGCGGCCGTCTGCGCCAGCATCTGCGTGTCCGATCTCGTCGTGGGCCTGCGCCGCGAACCGAACGCGAGCGAGCGTCGGCGGTCGCTGAACGCCGTCGGTCAGTTCTTCCCGGCCATCGTGGTCGGATCGATCGTCACGGCCGCGCTGCTCCGCTCGGAGCCGGCCGCGGCGCTGCTGCCCGGCCTGTGGGCGCTGTTCTTCGCGCTCGGCCTGTTCGCCTCGCGCCTGCACCTGCCGCGCGCGGTCGGGTGGGTCGGGCTGTGGTTCGTCCTCGGCGGCAGCGTCCAGCTCTGGACCGCCAGCTCGCCGCCCTCGCCCTGGCGCATGGGACTCTGCTTCGGCTGCGGACACCTCGCGCTCGCGTGGGTGTTCTTCACGAACCTCGAGCGGGGGCGGCATGTCCGCTGACAGACCGCGCAAGTCGTCGCCCGAGCCGGCTCACGAAGCGGGACACTTCGCCTACGAGGGCCTGGACCGGGTGCTGCACGAGAAGGCGCGCCTCGGGATCCTGACCGCGCTGGTGTCGCGTCCGGACGGGGTCCTGTTCACGGATCTCAAGGACCTGTGCGCGCTGACGGACGGCAACCTCAGCCGACACGTCCAGGTGCTGCACGAGGCCGAGCTCGTCGAGGTCTGGAAGGGCTACGAGGGCAAGCGCCCGCAGACCCTCGTGCGGCTCTCCGCGGAGGGGCGCCAGGAGTTCCTGGCCTACGTCGCGGAGCTCGAGCGCGTGATCCAGGATGCGAAGCCCGGCGCGCGTGCGGCCGCGCGCAAGTGGAAGGGCTTCGACGCGCCGCCGGGCTGGGTACCGGCCTGAGGCCGGCCTCCTTTTTTTGTGCGCGGACTTGGCAACGCAAAGAGCATGAAACAGCAAAGGCGATCGCGATGAAGGTCCTGGAGGCCGTCGAGAAGGGCATGTGCTTCGGCGTCCGCGACGCGCTCGACGTCGCGCTCCGGACCGAGGCGGCGAGCGAGGTCACGGTCTGGGGTGAGCTCGTGCACAACGAGGCCGTGCTCGCGAAGCTGCGCGACCGCGGCTTCGCCATGCGCGGCGAGGCGCAACGCGAGGAGCTGCCGGAGACGACGCGGGTGCTCGTCACGGCTCACGGAGTCAGCGACGCGGAGCGCCGACGGCTGGAGCATGCCGGCAAGGTGCTGATCGACACGACGTGCCCGCTCGTGCGCCGCGTTCACGAGGCGGCTCGCAGGCTGCACGACGAGGGGCGCCTCGTCGTGGTGATCGGCAAGCCGGGCCACGTCGAGGTGCGCGGCATCGTGGGCGACCTCGCCCGCTTCGCCGTCGTTCCGGAACGGGCGGCGGTCCGTCCCTGGAACGAGGCGCGGATCGGCGTCGTGTGCCAGTCGACGGTCCAGGAGGACGTCGCGCGGGACGTCCTGCGGGCCATCGAGGAGCGCAACCCGGAGAGCGACGTGCGCTACGTCGACACGATCTGCAGTCCCACCAAGCAGCGCATCCTGGCCCTCGAGGCGCTGCTGCCGGAATGCGACGCGGTCGTCGTCGTCGGTGGCCGCCACTCGAACAACACGAGGCAGCTCGTGCAGCTCTGCAGTCGGCGCGGCGTTCGCGCCGTGCACGTGCAGGGGGCCGCGGACCTGCAGCCGGCCTGGTTCGCGGGCTGCCGCGTCGTCGGCCTGACGGCGGGAACGTCGACGCTCGACGACACGATCGCCGAGGTGCGACGCGCGCTGGCGCGGATTCCGGGAGACGAGCGGGCCGCGCCCGCGGCGTCTCGCACGAAACTTTGACGTGACCTTGCGGGGGAACCCGGCTAGCGGGGAGCGCCGAGGAGCCGTCGAGAACCACTTGCGTCGAGCCCCCCCGAACCCGGGGTTCGTGTCGGGGCGGGGCGCGCGGTATCGTGCGGGCTCGGGTCGTCGGCTCCCGGAGCTGCTCCCGGCTTTCCCCACCCCCCTCGATCGACGAACGCTTCGATGAAGACGCTCTCGCTCTTCGCTGTCCTGGCCCTCGGCGCAGCCCTGACCTGGGGCATCCTGACGCGGATCGGCGAGCAGCAGGCGGCTGCCCAGCTCCCGGACGGCGCGCGCGCCCCCGTGCCGGTTCAGCTCGGTCCCGTCGAGCGCGGCGCGATCACGCTGCGCCGGACCTTCAGCGGCACGCTCGAGGCGTCGGCCGAGTTCGTCGCGGCGCCCAAGGTCGGGGGACGGATCCGGCGCCTGACCGTCGACCTGGGCGACACCGTCGAGCGCGGGCAGGTCGTCGCCTACCTCGACGACGAGGAGCTCGTTCAGGCCGTCCACGAGGCCGAGGCCGAGATCGCCGTGGCCCGGGCCAGCTACACCGAGGCCGAGGGGGCGCTCGAGATCGCCGAGCGCAGCCTGGAGCGCACGACCAAGCTGATCGACGACGGCGTGACCTCCGACTCCCAGCTGGACGTCGTCCGCGCCGAAGTCCTCGCGAGCCGCGCGCGCGCCGCGGTCACGAAGGCGAGCATTCAGGGCGCGGAAGCCGCGCTGGAGGCGGCCAGGATCCGTCTGGGCTACGCGCGGGTGACCGCGGACTGGAGCGAGGGCGACGGCGAGCGCGTCGTCGCCGAGCGTTTCGTGGACGAGGGCGGCACCGTCTCGGCCAACGCGGCCCTGCTCTCGGTCGTCGACCTCGACCCGGTCGTCAGCGTCGTCAACGTCCCCGAGCGCGACTATGCGAGCCTGGCCGTCGACCAGGTCGCGTCGCTGACGACCGACAGCTATCCGGCCCGGCGGTTCGAGGCACGGGTCACGCGCATCTCCCCGGTCTTCGAGAACGCCACGCGTCAGGCGCGCGTCGAGCTCGTGGCCGCGAACGCGGAGGAGCTCCTCAAGCCCGGCATGTTCGTGCGCGCGACGCTCGAGCTGGACCGGATCGAGGACGCCACGATCGTGCCGTTCGACGCGCTGTGCGAGCGCGACGGCGTGACCGGGGTCTTCGCCCTCGACACGGAGGACACCGTCGCGTGGCGTCCGGTCGTGGTCGGCATCCGGGAGGGCAGCCGCGTGCAGGTCACCGGCGCCGACCTCCCGGCGCGGGTGGTCACGCTGGGACAGGAGCTCTGCGACGACGGCTCGCGCATCACGGTGCCGGACGACGAGCCCCAGGTGGTCGCCCGCGGCGCGGTCGATGCGGCTGACGCGAACGAGGCGGCGCGGATCTCCCGATGAACCTGCCGCGCGCCAGCGTTCAGCGGCCGGTGTTCACGGTCATGGTCACGCTGATGGTCGTGGTCCTGGGCGTCGTCTCCCTCGACCGCCTGCGCATCGACCTGCTGCCGAGCGTCGAGCTGCCGACGGTCACCGTGCGGACCGCGTACGACGGCGCGAGCCCCGAGGTGATGGAGCGGCTCGTGACGCAGATCCTCGAGGAGATCGTCGCCACGGTCCCGGGGGTCGAGGAGATCACGTCGGAGTCCTCGGAGGGCTCCAGCACGCTGCGCGTGCGCTTCGCCTGGGGAACGGACCTCGACGCGGCCGCGATCGAGCTGCAGTCGCAGATCGAGGGCGAGCTCGAGGAATTGCCGGCCGAGGTCGAGCGCCCGCGCGTCCGGAAGTTCGACGTCGCGAGCTTCCCGGTCGTGATCCTCGGCATCTCGAGCCGGCTCGATCCGGTCGAGCTGACCGCGCTCGTCGAGGACCAGGTGCGCTACCGCTTCGCCCGCGTTCCCGGCGTCGCCCAGGTGGACGTGTGGGGCGGCTTCACGCGCGAGGTGCGCATCGAGCTCGACCCGAATCGCGTCAACGCGCTCGGGCTGCCGCTCGACCGCGTGCTGGCCGCGATCCGCGACGCCAACCTCGACCTGCCGGCGGGCACGCTCGAGGAGGGGCGCTACGAGGTGACGCTGCGCGCGCCGGCGGAGTTCGTGGACCTCGAGGACGTGCGCAACACGGTGCTCTTCCAGCGGAACGGCGCGGCCGTGACGTTGCGGCAGGTCGCCGAGGTCCACGACACCTACGAGAAGCTGACGCGCCTGGTGCGCGTGGACGGCGAGCGCGGCATCCGCGTCGCGATTCGCAAGCAGGCGGACGCGAACACGGTCGAGGTCTCGCGGCGCATCCTGGAGCAGATCGACGCCGTCAACGCGGCCTATCCCCAGATCCGGGTCGTGCCGGTCTCGAACCAGGGCAACTTCATCGAGCGCTCGATCTCCAACGTGGCGCGCTCGGTGCTCTACGGCGGCGGGCTGGCGGTTCTGGTGCTGCTCTTCTTCCTGCGCAACGCGCGCAGCACGCTCGTCATCTCCCTGGCGATTCCGATCTCGGTCATCGGCACCTTCGCGCTGATCTACTTCAGCGGGTTCACGCTGAACCTGATGACGCTCGGCGGGCTCGCGCTGGGAGTGGGCATGATGGTCGACAGCTCGGTCGTGGTGCTCGAGAACATCTTCCGGCGCCACGCGGAGGAGGGCGAGAGCGTGCGCGAGGCGGCCGTCCACGGAGCCGGCGAGGTCGCGACGGCGATCGTCGCGAGCACCCTGACGACGCTCGTGATCTTCCTCCCCCTGGCCTTCGTCCGCGGAGTCTCCGGCGTCCTGTTCCAGGAGCTCGCCTACGTCATCGTCTTCTCGCTCTTCTGCTCGCTGTTCGTGGCGCTCAGCCTCGTTCCGATGCTGGCCTCGCGCCTGCTCCAGCCCGCCACCGGGGCGACCGGCTCCCCGGGGCGGATCGCGCGTGCAGCGGAGTCCGCCGTCGCCGTGCTGGACGATGCCTACCGCGGCGTCCTGGGCGCGGTGCTACGGCACCCCTGGGTCACGGTCTCTTTCGCGGCGAGCCTGCTGGGCGCGAGCCTCTTCCTCGTGCCGCTGATCGGAAGCGAGTTCCTCCCGCCCAGCGACGAGGGCGAGGTGCGCATCACCGGCGAGATGGAGATCGGCACGCGCCTGGACCTCGTCGACCGCCAGACGCGGGTCATGGAGCAGATCGTCCTGCCGGCCGTCCCGGAGATCGTCTCCTCGGTCGTCACGGTCGGCGCGAGCGGGCGCAACGCCGACGCGTCGGCACAAGGCGAGATCGCGCTGGCGCTCGTGCCCGCTTCGCAGCGCGAGCGCTCCAACGTGGAGATCGCCGAGGACCTGCGCGGGCGCCTCGCGGGTCGGGTCGCGGGCATGGAGGTCCGCACGCGCGCGCCGCAGGGACAGTTCCTGCTCGAGCGCGTGCTCGGCCGGCAGGAGGGTCTGGAGGTCGAGGTGCGCGGCTACGAGCTCGACACGCTCGGAGCGCTGGCGGAGCTGGCGGCCGAGGTCGTGCGCGCCGTGCCCGGTGTGACGGACGTGGAGGTCAGCCGCGACGCGGGCGTGCCCCAGCAGGAGGTTCGCGTCGACCGCGCGAAGATCGCGGACGTCGGGCTCTCCGTGCGCGACGTCACCGGCGTGCTGCAGACGGCCATCGCCGGTTCGCAGGCCGGAGAGTTCCGCGCCGCGGGGAACTCCTACCGCATCCTGGTCCAGCTGGAGGACGCGGAGAAGCGCTCGATCGACGAGGTCCTCGACCTGACGCTCAGCACTCCGGGGGGAAGGCCGATCGCCCTGCGCAACCTGGTGTCGGCTCATCCGAGCCGCGGTCCGCTCGTGATCGAGCGCCGCAACCAGCAGCGGCTGATCACGATCCAGGCGGGAGTCGTCGGCCGCGACCTCGGCTCCGTGGGGCGCGAGGTGCAGGCGGGCCTCGATCAGCTCCCGCGCCCCGCGGGCCACGAGCTCGTGGTCGCCGGCACGGTCGAGGAGCAGGAGAAGGCCTTCCGCGAGCTCGTCGTGTCCTTCGCGCTGGCGCTGGCGCTGGTCTACATGGTGCTCGCCTGCCAGTACGAGTCGCTGCTCGACCCGCTCGTCGTGATGTTCTCCGTGCCGCTGGCCACCGTCGGCGTGCTGACGACGCTGCTCTTGACGCGCACGACGTTCAACGTGCAGACCTACATCGGCTGCATCATGCTCGGCGGCATCGTGGTCAACAACGCCATCCTGCTGGTCGACCAGGCGGGACGCCTGGTGCGCTCCGGGACCGAGCTGAAGGCCGCGGTCGCCGAGGCCGGCCGCCGCCGCCTGCGGCCGATCCTGATGACCACCCTGACCACGGTCCTCGCCCTCGTGCCGCTGGCCTTCGGAGTCGGAGAAGGCGCCGACGCGCAGGCGCCCCTCGCGCGCACCGTGGTCGGCGGCCTCACGGGCTCGACCCTGATCACGCTGATCCTGATCCCGGCCGTCTACGTGCTGTTCCACCGCCGCGGGCGGAGGAGCGCGCGGTCCGACGCCGCGTGAAGGCCGCGCCGCGGCGAGCTCACGGACAGATGTGGAACGCCAGACCGTCGGTCAAGCCGTCGTGGAACGCGTCGATTCCGGGGTCGCGGTAGACCCACTGCGCGACGACCCGCGCTCCCGAGCTCAGGCGCGGGTCGGCTCCCGACTGGATGCGCGCGTTGAAGTTCGTGCGGAGCTCTCCCGGACAGAAGCCGGTCCCGGAGGACCCGGAGTCCTGCGGCGGGAGCAGGCGCTGGAACGGCAGCTTGACGCACAGCACGCCGTTGTGGAACGGCAGGCCGGCGGCGCCCGCGGTTCCGTAGATCAGGAGCCCCGGTTCGTTCGGCAGGACGTCGTTGCCGACGAGGTGGAACGGGTCAGGACTCGCCGTGCTGGGCTTGCCCGTGAACGCGATCGTGGGCGCGCAGAAGTTCGAGTTCAGCTTCGGCGAGCAGAGGACCTGCGGTGCCTCGCACAGCAGATCGGCGCAGGCCGCTGCCTCGGCGCCGTTGCGCATGCGATAGCGATTGGCCGGGTGGAATTCGAGCGCGAGGTTGCTCGTCCCGCCGGTGCAGAGGTGGCAGTAGCTCATCAACGTGCTGACGCTGCAGGCCGTGGTCGTCTGACAGGGCCCGCGCAACCCGTTCGGAGCGCACGAGTCGAGGGGCGTCGGGCAGTACTCGTGCGTGTGGATCGCGCCGAAGTTGTGCGCGATCTCGTGGGACACCTCGTAGAAGTCCCAGTTGCCCGACTGCTGCTGCAGCGGGAACTGGACGATGCCGTCGACGTTGCCGCTGACCGCGAATCCGAAGCCCTGGTTGCAGAGCGAGCTCAGGAACGCCAGCCCGCCGCCCAGGTCGGCGCCCGAGAGGAAGTGCCCCAGGTCCGCTCCCGCGGGGATGCTCCCGGTCCAGCGCGTGCGAAACTCTCCCAGCATCTGCGTGGCGCTCGTGCCGTTGTCCGGCGTGTTCCAGGGGTCGTTCGCGTTCGTGTAGAACTGCACGTAGGGGAAGCCCAGCACGACGTCGATCTGCTCGTCGTACAGATCGCTGATCGCGGCGAGCAGGGCCGCGACGTACGCCGCCTCGGCGTTCACGTCGCCGAACACCTGGAAGAGCTGATAGTCGGTCTCGACGGCGATCTCGACCAGGAGCGTGTCCTGCGAGGGGGTCGACGTGAACCCGGGGGCAGGAGGCCACGACACGGACGGGATGTCCTGAACCTCGTCGTAGCGGCAGAAGTCCCGCAACCCGCGGCCGCCGGCGCGCAGCTCGGACTCGGTTCGCAGTCGCGAGGTGCTGGAGCGCCAGTCGCCGCCGCGATCCGGCTCGGCGATCAGGTGGTGGGTCGTGCCCCGCGTCTGCAGCCAGCCGCGCGAGCCGTAGCGCGAGAACGAGAGCACCACGTCCGAGCCCGGATCGCCGACGACTCCTCCACGCCAGACGCTGAGCGCAAGCTGGGACTCCCAGTCGGGCCACGGTGCGTCGTCCACGCGCAAACCGAAGCCGAGCCGCGCGAGATCGATGCGCCGCAGGTCGAGCTCGACGGTGTGACCCGGCGTCAGCTCGAGTCCCTGGAGCCGCACCTGCCGGTGCCCGCGCAGGTCTTCGATCTCGGCCTGTCGCGGATACAGCACACGCTCCGCCCGCCCGGTGCCCCGGGTCGCGTGGTCGAGAGGCAGGGGCAGCGTCGCCTGCGCCGCGGACCGAGCAACGAGCACGGACGAACACGCGACGAGGGAGAATACCAGGGCGGGGCGGACCATTCGGGAGGCTCCTCGGCTGGGCTGGGGGACTCAGGACTCTTCTCTAGGCACGTCGAGCCGGTCCGTTACCACCCGACCGCGACGATCGACGGCAAACAGCCCGTAAGCAACGGCAGCGCGCCCGCGAATCGTCTCGATCGTCGCGCGGGCACGGCGCGGAGAAGCGGAGCGAGGACGAATCGACCCCGGCGTTCCAGGCGAGCGAGGAGCGGGTGGGCTTCGAGACTCATGGCCGCGGGTCGCGGTTCGAGGCGGGGAGGGGCCGAGGATCGCGCGCGAGGCCTCGCGATCTCCGGTCGACGGAGCTGACCGTCGCAACCCGTGCGGTCCACCGCCGATACGCGGTTAGACTCGGATTCCTCCCTGGCCCGACGCGATTGGCGCCCCACGAACACGATGAACACGACGCCCACCCGATCTCGACGACTCTCCCGTTCGATTCCCGCCTGGCTGGCGATCGGACTCGCCGCCTGCTCGAAAGCGCAGCCTCCCGCGCAGGCCCCTGCGACCGCACCGGTGGCGATCCACCTCGAGGAGCGGCTCGACACGGCGGAGGTCGAGGGCGGTGTCGTGCGGGAGGAAGTGGCGGAGGCGCTGGCCTGGACCTTCGACCCGGGCGCGGCGGGATGGGAGGCCTTGCCGAACCTCGTGCCCGGAGGGGAGCCGGCGGAGGTCCTCGCACTCGAGGGCTCGCTGCAGATCCGGTTGACGGAGTCGAGCCGAGCGCCCGCGGATCCCGACGAGGAGCTCGCCGGCGGCGTCTTCGTCGAGGTGGCGGACTTCGACCTCTCGGAGTGGACCCACGTCCTCGTGAAGGCGCGGGCCACGGGGCCCGTCGAGTGGGTCGGCATCGGCTACAACCTGCGCGAGACTCCGGGGGACGCGCCGGGCGAACAGTGGCCGACGCGGAGCTACGGCGCGGGGACGGACGTGCGGGCCGCGGAGGAGTTCCAGACCCGTCGCTTCACGGCCCGCGGCGAGGGCGGTCCCGTGCGGGGCCCGGTCCGGCAGGTCGCGATCCTGTTCGGAGCGAGCGGACCCGCGGAGGTCGAGCTCGCGTCGGTGACCCTCGTGCCGACCAGCGCGGTCTACAACGAGGCCGGCGTCGGGGTGCGTTCGGTCTCCTCGTCCGCCCACACCGACTTCGGTCCGCAGCGGCGCACCCTCTACGCGCACACGCCGACGCGTCTGTCCTTCGCGCTGCGGATTCCGCCGACGGCCCGTCTCGATCTCGCGCTGGGGTCGTTCGCGGCGACGACGCACATGAGTGTCGTCGTCGACGACGGGACCGCGCCGGTGACGCTGCTGGACGAGGCCGTGCCGCCCGGCGAGGCCTGGCGCCAGCGCTCCCTCGACCTGGAACGCTGGTCGGGGCGGGACGTGACGCTGGCCCTCGTGGCGACGGAGGAGCAGGAGTCCGCGCCCGGGATCGCCTTCTGGGCCTCGCCGACCCTCTCGAGCGCGGCGGCGGATTCGCGCTCCGCGGGCGAGTTCCCCGACGTCCTCTTCTACGTCATCGACGGTGCGAGCGCCGGCTACATGAGCGTGTACGGCTACGATCGGCCGACGACGCCCAACCTGGAGCGGCTCGCGGAGGAGGGGGTCGTGTTCGAACACGCCTACAGCAACGCCACCTGGACGATGCCGTCGACCGCGTCGTTCATGACCTCCCTGCACCACAGCGTCCTCGGCGGTCTGCGCGACGACGTCAACCCGGTGCCGCCGAACGTGACGACCATGGCGGAGCACTTCCACCGCGCGGGGTTCCACACCGGCGTGTTCACCTTCAACCCGAACGCGGGTTCGCGGTCCGGGCTCGATCGAGGCGTCGACGTGTTCCGCGACTTCGGCAAGCGCGGCGCCCCGTTCGATCCCATCGAGGCGATCTCGTCCAAGATCCTGCACGAGCAGTTCTGGGACTGGCGCGAGGCCTATCCCGGACCGTACTGGGTCCACTTCCAGACCACCGACGTGCACCCGCCTCACCACCCGCCGAGTCCGTTCGCCGGACGCCTGGCCCCCGCGGAGCGAAGCGAGGCGGTCGCCGAGCAGATGCGGAGCTTCCGGTTCCCGTTCAACCACACGTCCGCCAGCGTGCACGAGCACTGGCAGGGGCAGCTGGAGGAGCACGACGTCGACCCGCAGGCCTTCTACGGGACCATGCAGGACAGCCACGACGAGGCCATGATGCACCAGGATCAGCGCCTCGGCGAGCTCGTCGAACGCCTCAAGGAGCGGGGCGAGTGGGAGCACACGCTGCTCGTCATCGGCTCGGACCACGGGCACCCCGCGGCCAGCTATCCGCGCTTCGGACGCGGCCAGCTCGACCCCCAGCCGCCGGCCTGGGCGGGGGCGCTGCACGGCGAGTTCGAGTCCCACGTCCCGCTGATCTTCGTGTGGCCCGGGCGCATCGAGGGCGGGCGACGCATCGACGCGCCCGTCTCGATGATCGACGTGCTGCCCACGGTGCTGGAGCTCACGGGCCTTCCGCGCCCGGCGATCGCCCAGGGACAGTCGCTCGCGCCGGTTCTCCTGGGCGAGGGCGACTGGACGCCACCGCCGGTCGTCTTCGACGAGTTCCGCGTTCTCGAGGACGGCTCGATGATCGGAAACCTCGAGGTGCGCGACGGCCGCTGGGGGCAGTCGCTGGAGATCCGGACGGCCGATGCGGAGTCCGCGCCGACCCGCGGCCGTCATCCCGCACCCGCCGGAGGCCGTTGGAAGGCGGCCGAGTTCCCCGAGGTCTCGCGCTTCCTCCTGTACGACCTCGACGCCGATCCGCTGGCGCTGGACAACGTCGCCGGCGACCATCCCGAGCTCGCCGCCGAGGCGCAGCGCAGGCTCTGGCGCATCTGG
>CAYGPA010000133.1:0-11266 GCA_964351535.1 uncultured Planctomycetaceae bacterium | reverse complement strand
CAGCTCGTTGAAGCGCTCGTAGGAGAAGAACACGCCCGAGGCGAGGCCCATCGGCATCATCGTGAGGTTGATCAGCCCCGCGGCCGCCTCGACCGTGCGCACGCGCGAGCCCAGGAGCACGCCCATACCCGAGAAGATGGTCGCGCCGAGGAAGCAGAGCAGCACGAACGCGGGTAGCGAACCGCGGAAGGGGACGTCCAGCACGAAGCGCGCGAAGGCGAGCAGCAGCGCGATCTCGAAGATCAGCAGCACGAGGCGCGCCAGCACGTGGGCGAGCAGGTAGGTCGCGCGGTGCATCGGGGTCACGAGGAAGCGCTTGTTGAGCTTGCGCTGCCGGGCCTCGACGAAGGCGAAGCCCACGGCCCAGATGCTCGTGCTCATCACGCTGAGCCCCATGAGGCCGGGGACGAACCAGTCGAGGTACCGGTTGCCGGCGCCCGACGCCGGGCTGCCCTCGATGGGGAGGTCCTCGCGCCCCGCGGCGCGCTCGAGCGCGTTCTGGACGCGCAGGCGCGCGAGCTCGCTGTCCGCGCGCAGCTCGTCCCAGCGCAGCTCCGGGAGCGGGCCGGCCCGCACCACCACGTCGGTGGCGCCGGCGCCCAGCAGGCGCTCGATCTCGCGCTCGTCCGCGAGCAGGTCGACTTCGAGGCCCTCGGTCTCCTTCAAAGTCCGCAGGACCTCGCGCGCGCCGGGGCCCTCGACCACGATGACGCGGCTCATCGGCGCGTCGCGGCGGCTGAAGGCGAACCCGAGGACCATCGAGAGCATCACGGGGAAGACGAAGGCCCAGAAGACGATCTCGGGCTGGCGCAAGAGCAGGAGCAGGCGCATGCGCGTCAGCTCGAGGAGCGGGCGGAGTTGGCTCACGAGTTGCGTAGCTCCCGGCCCGTCAGGGACACGAAGACGTCCTCGAGCGTCGGGCGGTGGACGTTGAGGTCGGTGGGGACGAGCCCGGCCTCGCTCAGGACCTCGAGCGCGGCCGGGAGGGCGCGCTCGAAGCTGCGCGCACCGATCCGCACGCGGCCCTCGGCGGTCTGGACCGACTGCACGTCGGGCAGCGCGGCCAGGGCCTGTTCGGGAACGGCGGGCTGCGCTTCCCCGTCGCCGAAGCGGACCTCGAGGATGCTCTCGGCGCCCAGCGAATCGACGATCTCCGCCGGCGTGCCGTGCTGCAGGCACTTGCCGTGGTCGATGATCAGGAGCTCGTCGGCGAGCCGCTCGGCCTCCTCCATGAAGTGCGTGGTCAGGAACACGGTCCCGCCCTCGCGCTTGAACTCGTCGACGACCTCCCAGATGCGGCGGCGGCCTTGAGGGTCGAGACCGGTCGTGGGCTCGTCGAGGAACAGCACGTCGGGGCGGTGGACGAGGGCGCAGCCGAGCGAGAGGCGCTGGCGCTGGCCGCCGGAGAGGGACGCGACGTAGTCGCCGCGCTTCTCCTCGAGGCCGACGAGCTCGAGCACCTCGTCCACGGAGCGCGCGCGCTCGTCGTAGAGGCTGCGGAACACGCGCAGCGCCTCGGTCACGCGCAGCTTCTCGGGCAGCACGGTCTCCTGGAGCTGGACGCCGATGCGCCGGCGGATCGCTTCGGCGTCGTGCTCCCAGGTCAGGCCGAAGAGCACGATCACGCCGCGGTCGGGGCGCACCAGCCCCTCGAGCATCTCGATCGTCGTCGTCTTGCCCGCGCCGTTGGGCCCCAGGATGCCGAGGCAGCGTCCGGGCACCGCATCGAAGTCCAGGCCGTCGACGGCGACGACGTCCCCGAACGACTTGCCCAGGCCGCGCGCCTTGATCGACTCGGTGGTGGTGGTGGGGCTCACGGCGCCAGGAAGTGTGCCGGGGGTCCGGTGGGGGTGCAAGGGCGCGACGGCTCGGGAGTCGGCGGCGGTCGCGGGCCGTCGACCGCGCCCGTACCCGGAGAATCGCCGTGAGGCGACGGAGTGCGCGCGGTAGCCTGCGCACCACTTTGGCTACCGAAGAGCTCTATCTGCGCCGCGACGTCGCCGTCGAGCCGACGGTGCGGCGGTGGTACGCCTGGGCGCATCTGGTCGCGCCCGCGACGTCGGCCCTGCACCTCGCGCGCTCGCACTTGCCGATCCTCGACTCGTTCGTGCGGACGCCCGCCGTGCACGCCGCGGCCGTCAAGAACCCGCGCATGCGCGGCGGTCCGTTCCTGGACTGCGACCCCGCGCGTGTGGATGCGGTCCGCGAGCTGGCGGACGAGCTGCGCGAGACCCGTCGCGCGCAGCTCGAGTTCGCCGAGGCCGTCGCGGAGCTCGAGGCGCTGCTCGGCGAACACGGCGGAGGCAGCTCGCTCGAGCCGCTGTACGCGCGCGTGCCCGAGCCGCTGCGCGGCTACGTCGAGCTGCACTACGACCCGGCCAACCGCCCGGGGTTCCGCTTGCTCGAGCGCCTGCTGTACCGCGGGCCGCTGCACGACCGCTCGGGCCAGGGCTTCTTCGCGCGGCGCCTCGCGGGCGACCTGCGGCCCTTCGCGCTGAGCACGCCGCACCTGGCCGGCGACGGCGCCCTGGAGCTGCGCCGACCGTTCGACGACGAGGGGGTCGCGCGGCTCTTCCGCGCGCGCACCGAGCCGCACGGGCTCGACGCGCTGCGCGAGGCGCTCGGGCTCGGTGCCGACCGCGCGGACGAGCTGCGCGCGCTCCTGACCGACGAGCCGCCGCCCGCGCGCGAGCCGTGGACCGAGTCGACCCCGCGCGTGCGCTACATGGGCCACGCCTGCGTGCTGGTCGAGGCGGGAGGTGTCAGCGTGCTGACCGATCCGCTGATCGCGTACGACACGGGCTCGGATCCGCCGCGCTACACGCTCGACGACTTGCCGGAGCGCATCGACTGGGTCGTGTTGACGCACGCGCACCAGGACCACGTCGTGCTCGAGACGCTGCTTCCGCTGCGCCACCGCATCGGCACGGTCGTCGTGCCGCGCGCGGGCGGCGGTGAGCTCGAGGACCCCTCGCTGCGGCTCGTGCTCGAGAGCGTCGGCTTCCGGCGCGTCGTCGAGCTCGACGAGCTCGAGGTCCTGCCGATCGACGGCGGCGAGATCGTCGGGCTGCCGTTCCTCGGGGAGCACGGCGACCTGCGCGTGCGCTCGAAGCTCGCGCACCTCGTACGCCTCGGCGGACGGACGATGGTGTTCGCCGCGGACTCCTGCAACCTCGAGCCGCGCCTCTACGACCACGTCCGCGAGGTCGCCGGGAACGTCGACGCGCTGTTCCTCGGCATGGAGTGCGACGGCGCGCCGCTGAGCTGGCTCTACGGTGCGCTCATGGCGAGCCCGCTGAAGCGCTCGATGGACCAGACGCGGCGCCTGTGCGGCTCCGACAGCGAGCAGGGCCTCGCGATCGTCGAGCGCCTGCGCCCCGAGCGCGTCTACGTCTACGCCATGGGCCAGGAGCCGTGGTGCTCGTTCATCACGAGCATCGAGTACACCGACGAGTCGCCGCCGATTCGCGAATCGAACGCCCTCGTCGCCGCGTGCCGCGAACGCGGCCTCGAGGCCGAGCGCCTCTACGGCTGCCGCGAGCTCCGGCTCTGATCAGTGCCGGCCGAGCGCCTCGGCGGGCGTCATGCGGGCCGCGCGCCACGCCGGCAGGGCGCCGCCGACCAGGCCGAGGAACATCGAGAAGACCACGGCGGTCACGAGCACGGCGGGCGTGACGCGGAAGGCGAAGGCGACCTCGGTGAAGGAGGCGACGTTGGTCGTGCCGGTCTCGATGCCGTTGATGGGCAGGACGAGCATGCAGCCGACGAGGCCGCCCAGGAGGCCCAGGAGCAGGGTCTCGAGCAGGAACGAGAGGAAGATCGGCAGCGGGCGGAATCCGCTCGTGAGCAGCACGCCGATCTCGTGCGTACGCGCCGCCAGGGCGGCGAGCATCGTGTTCGTGGCCGTGAAGACCGCCGCGGTGCCCATGACGAGACCGAGGAACGCGCCCAGGAACACGAGCACGCCCGACATCGCCTCGGTCTGCGACAGCAGGTAGTCGCGTTCGGTCGAGACGTCGGCGGGGTACTGCTTGTGCACGGCCAGCCGCTCCCGCAGCGCGTCCACGTCCGCGCCCGGGCGCAGCACCGCGACCACGCGGTTGGGGCCGGGCAGGTCGAGGGCCTGTCGCACGCGGTCGAGGTCGCCCCAGATCTCCGACTCGAACGGGCCGTCGCACTCGAACACGCCGACCACGCGCATGGGAACCATGTCGAGGTCGACGACGTCGCCCACGCGGCAGCCCTGAATGCGGTCGACGAGGCGCCGGCCGACGATCACCTCGTCGCTGCCGGGCTCGGGCCGGCGGCCCTCGGTGATGCGCAGCTCGTCGCCGCGGATCGCGTACGTCGCCGGCTGCACGCCTCGCACGGAGACGTTGACCTCGCCGCCCGAGAGACGCCGACGGCGCGCGGCCATGACGCACTCCATCGACGCGAGCGGCTGGCCGTCCGCGTCCGTGGCGATCTCCGGCAGCGACTTGATCAGGAGCTGTCCGCGGTCGCGCGAGAACAGGCTGACGCCCTCCGACACGGCGCCCTGGCGCAGGAACACCGCGACGTCCTCGCGTCCGGCGTCTCCGTAGAGCGTGGCGAAGCCCTGCTGCAACGCCAGGACGCTGGCGACGACCGCGACGGTCGCGCCGATGCCGAGCACGGTCAGCACGAGCGCCGTGCGCCGCACGAACAGGCTCTGCAGGTTGTAGCTGAACGGAACGAGCATGGCGCTACTCCCTGGCTCCCAGAGCTTCGACGACGCGCAGCCGACTGGCGCGCCACGCGGGGAACGCGCCGGACACGAGCCCGAGCGCGGCGGCGATGCCGAGGCCCAGCCAGGCCGTGCGCGGCGCGACCGCGAAGCCCGGGAAGCTGCCGCCCAGCGCCGCGGCGATGCCGTCCTGGGCGAACAGCGCGAGGCCCACGCCGAGCCCGCCTCCCAGCACGCACAGCGTCAGCGCCTGCGCGATCAGGAGCCCGAACGCGCGCCCGCCGCCGAAGCCGAGCGCCGTGAGGATCCCCAGGTCGCGCGTCTGGTCGCGCGCCGTGAGCAGCATCGTGTTGACGCAAGCGAGCAGGATCGCCGCGAGCACGCCGCCGCCGATCGCTGTCAGGAAGAACGGGATGTTGCCGAACATCGAGACGAACTGCGCCTGGAACTCCGCCTCCGGCGTGCTCTGAACGCGCTGCGGACCCGCTGCGAAGAGCTCGTCCACGCCGGCCGAGACGGCCGCCGGATCGGCCGTGGGCTCGAGCTTGAGGTAGTACGCGCCGACGCGCGGCGGCGTGCCGCCGGCCTTCAGCGTGCGGTCGAAGTAGTCCCAGTGGAAGAACATGCCGTGGCCCGAGAAGTTGCGCACGAGCGGGCGGTAGATGGCCTCGATCTCGAACTCCCAGGCGGCGTCCGCGCCGTCGGGGTGGGGGAAGAACACGCCGACGAGCGGGATGCGGTCGCCGATGCCCCAGCGGAACTGGTTTGCGAGGCCCTCGCCCACCACGCAGCCGATGACGTTGCGATCCCAGGCCTCGTAGGAGCCCTGGACGAGCTCCATCTCCTTGTCGAAGAGATCCGGCAGCGTCTCGGAGTCGACCGCGAACTGCGAGAACGGGATGTCGTTGTAGAGCGCGCCGAACCACTGCCACTTGCACGTCGACTCGACGCCGGGCACCTGCTCGATGCGGGCCTGGTAGTTCGGCGGCAGGCCGACGAACAGGCTCACGGTCGACTGCACGACCATGCGCTGGGCGCTCGCCGCCGCGAGGCCGGCTTCGAGCGTCGTGATGACCGAGCGCAGCGTGCAGAACAGGAACAGCGCGACCGCGAGCGAGCCGACCGTCAACAGCGAGCGCAGCGGGTGCCGCGTGAGGTTGCGCAGCACGAGGAGCGGGAAGTCCATGGGGCTCAGGCTCGGGCGCCCTGCGCGACCGCGGGCTCCTCGAGCCCACCGAGCTGGCCCTTGTCGATGCGCACGGTGCGGTCCGCGCGCTCGGCGGCCTGGGGGTCGTGCGTGACCATGAGCACGGTCTTCTGCAGCTCGTGACTGAGGCGCCCGAGCAGCTCGAGGACCTGGTCGGCGGCCTCGCGGTCGAGGTCGCCCGTGGGCTCGTCGGCCAGGATCAGGTCGGGGTCGGTCGCGATGGCGCGGGCGATCGCCACGCGCTGCTCCTGACCTCCGGAGAGCTGGCTGGGCCGGTGCTGCGCGCGGTCCGCGAGGCCGACGAGTTCGAGCGCGTGCATCGCCTGCTCGCGGCGCTGCTTGCGCGAGAGCGGCGTCAGGAGCAGCGGCAGGCGCACGTTCTGGTACGCGGTCAGGACCGAGATCAGGTTGAAGCCCTGGAACACGAAGCCGATCGTGTCCGCGCGCCAGCGCGAGAGCTCCGCTCCGGAGAGGGCCATCAGGTCGGCCCCGCCCACGTGGACCTCGCCCGAGTCGGGTCGGTCCAGCGCGCCGACGACGTTGAGCAGCGTCGTCTTGCCCGAGCCCGAGGGTCCCATGAGCGCGTAGAACTGCCCGCGCTCCATCTCGAGGTCGAGGCGGTCGAGCACCGTGATGGTCTCGCCCCCTCGGCGGTAGGCCTTCGTCAGGTTCCGGACACGGATCATCGGCTCGGTCATGGAACTCCTCGGACCGGGGTCGAGAATGCGGGCAGCGAGCGACCAGGGCGCAGCCTACCCGGCCGCGGGGCGCGACGAAACCCGGCGCGTCCGGGACATGGCGCCGCGCGGGGGCCGGCCGGCGCCGGCGCGCGGCGTTCTCGCCGACATGGGGCACGCTCGTGGGCGGGACCCCTACCCGGCATGAGCCAGGGCATGATCCAGGGCAGCGCGCACGGCGGCAACTTGCGCCGCGTTGCATGACTCCGGCGTGGCCTTGGGGCTGTCGGGGTAGACCTCGGTCGTCGTCGTGAAGCGCGCGGGCGTGATGCCGGCGCACAGGCCCAGGGCGACGAAGGGGTAGAGGATCACGCCGGGTTGCACGACCTTCGAGCCGATGATCTCGCCGTTCTCGTCGGGAGGTGCGATGTGAGTGACCCGCTCCACTCCCGCGATGATGGCGGCCTGGAACCGCGGCTGCGGGTTCTCGGTGTCGCCGACGGTGTAGAAGCCGTCGGGGATCAGGCCGGGTTCGAGGGCCTTGCCGTCGCGCGCCGCCAAGGCGGGGCGGAACTCGTTCTCGTCGCTGTCGGTCGTCTCGTGCAGGTCGATGTGGACGAGGACGCGGTCGCGGACGTCCGCGACGAGCTTCATGAGCGCGGCCGACTCCTCGGCCGGGCTGTCCTTCGTGAACGAACGGTTGGGGTCGATCGCGCGCGGGTTCCAGCGGTGGATCACCTCGTAGCCCCAGGGGCTGACGCACGGCGCGACGAGCAGGTTGAGCCGGCCGGTGTACGTCGGCGCGAGCTCGGTCAGGAAGCGCAGCGCGCCCTGCACGCCGCTCGTCTCGTAGCCGTGCACGCCGCCGGTGACGAGCGCCCACGGCGCGCCTTCCGCGGGACGCGCGCTGCGGACCGCGAGGAGCGGGTAGCGTTCGGGGTCGAGGCCGAGCGCTCCGTAGGACTCGACGGCGAGCGACGGGTCGAGCCCCTCGAGGCGCGCGAGGACCTCGTCTCGATAGCTGCGCCGGACGGAGCGGCTCTCGAACCACTCCTGCTTCTCGGCCGAGGTCCAGGGCTGGCCGGGCGTTCCGATGGGGTGGAAGCGTTCGGGGGTCATGGCGAACCGTTCGTCGGGGGGGGCGAGGACTCTGGCTCGGGGTACGCGTTTCGACGGCCGGAACCGCGCCCGCGCCGAGCTGCGACGGGGAGAGTGTAGCGGCCCGGTTCCCGGCCCGCCGTCAGCCCAGGAAGGTCCCCGTCGCATCCCACAGCGACTCGACCCGGTCGATGCGCTCGCGGGCCTCGTCCTGGAGCTTGTCCGCGACGTGGGCCACGAGCAGCTCCGCGGCGGCGACGGCCGGGACGGAGCTGTCGAACGGGCCGGTCGCCGGGACGCGGATCGCGCACCAGGTGTCGGTCAGCGACGCGAGCGGGGAGAGCGGGCCGTCGGTGACGGCCACGATGCGCACGCCGAGCGCGGCGAGCGTGCGGGCCGCGGTGACCGCGTGGTGGCGGTAGCGCGCGAAGTCGAAGACGACCGCGGCGTCCTCCGCGCCGGCGCTGGAGAGGTCGCGGCCGCTGGAGTGCTCCTCGACCAGGTGCACGCCGGGTCGGATCATCGCGAGGCCGCTGGAGAGGACGTGGGCCCCGGCGCGCGAGGTCTCGCCGGTCAGGATCCAGACGTTGCGGGCCTCGACCAGGGGGCGAGCGAGGGGGCCGATGCGCTCCTCGCCGAGGGCCTCGAAGACGCTGGCCAGGGCGTCCTCCAGCGCGGAGCGGGCGCGGGGGCGCGAGCTCTCGGGGATCCGGATGCGCTCGGTCGGACGCGAGAGCTCTCGCGACAGGCCGCTGCGGACCTGGCGCTGGAGGTCGGCGTAGCCCTCGAACCCGAGCTTGGTGGCGAAGCGCACGATCGACGGGCGACTCGTGCCGACGCGGTCCGCGAGGTCGGAGACCGTCCCGAAGGCGAGCAGGGTGGGCTCCTCCAGCACGGCCTCGGCGATGCGGCGCTCGGTCGGCGTCAGGCGCTCCCCGGCGGCGGCGATGAGCTTCGGGATCGACACGGGTAGCGGTCTCTCTGGACCTTGTGTTACACGGAGTAGTGAGTATTGTCCATTGTGTTACACGCTCGCGAGCCTTCGGAGGCCCGGCTCGAGGGCGGCGCCGGGGTCGACCCGCTTCGAGAAGACAGGCCTCGGCTCCAGGAACGTCTCGATGAACGACAGCTACCAACCGACCGAGCGCGAGCGCAACTTCCTCGCCGGCGTCGAGGACGGCAAGTACGACCGCCAGAGCATCAACGGCCTCGCGCCGCTCCTGAAGGAGCGCGTGCCGGAGGACGTGAAGAGCTTCTACTCGCGCGAGGAGCTCGAGGTCCTGGGTCAGCTCAAGGGAACCGAGCGCGACGTCGAGGCGCGCATGCCCGTGAAGATCACGCGGCACTACTTCGAGCTCGCCACGCGGAGCGAGGCGGTGCGCGCGATCGTGAAGGCGACGCCCGCCGAGACCGAGAACCTCGAGGGCTCGGAGGATCCCGGTCACCAGATGGACTACAGCCCGGTCGAGGGGCTGCTGCACAAGTACGAGATGGGCCTGATGTACGTCGCCTCGACGTGCTCGGCGCACTGCCGGTTCTGCTACCGCGAGGAGCTGATCGCCCGCAAGGAGATCGAGCGCCACGACGGCACGGTCGCCAAGAAGGGGCTGGCGCAGATCCCGGAAGTCGTCGGCTACGTCAAGGAGTTCAACGCAGCCGTCGAGGCGAACGGCGGGCGGCACCCCGAGTCGGGCCGCGAGAAGCTGCGCGAGATCCTGCTCTCGGGCGGGGACCCGATGGTGCTCTCGAACTCGAAGATCGCGGCCTGGCTGGGCGCCCTGGCCGAGGCCGGCATCGAGGCCGTCCGCATCGGCACCAAGGAGCTGGGCTTCTTCCCCAAGCGCTTCGACGACACGTTCTTCGCGATGATCGACCGCTGGCACGCGACCTACCCCGAGGTCGGGCTGCGGCTCATGGTCCACTTCAACCACCCCGACGAGTTCCTGCTCAAGGACCAGGACGGGAACTACGTCCCCGACGAGCAGGGCATCTTCAAGTGGCACCCGGACACGAAGCGGGCCATGGAGGGGCTCACGACGCGCGGCTGGATCTCGATCGAGAACCAGGCGCCGATCATCAAGGGCGTCAACGCCGACTCCGACGCCCTGCGGATCATGCAGCGCGCCCTCAAGCGCGTCGGCGTGAACAACCACTACTTCTTCTGCGGGCGCGACATCGTCGCCTATCGCGCGTTCAACGTGCCGATCGAGACGGCCTGGAAGACGCTCAACGAATCCCAGAAGGGGCTCTCCGGCGTCGAGACCCACGCGCGGCTCTCGATCACGCACTACAAGGGCAAGACCGAGGTCGCCGCCGTCACGAACGAGCCGATCCCGGGCGTGCCCGGAACCGAGAACGGCGTCGTGATCTTCAAGATCCTGCGCAACGCCCACGGCGCGCCGGACCGCGGCAAGGTCTGCATCGTCGGTCGCAACCCCGAGGCGATCTGGTTCGACGACTACGAGGATCGCGTGATCTTCGACGAGGCGGGGCTGTTCGACTACGCGCGCGTGGTCGAGGAGGTCGCGAACTCGTGATCGACAAGCAGCTCGCGAGCTGCGCCGACGCCGTCGCGGACGTCTTCGACGGCGCGACGGTGATGATCGGCGGCTTCGGCGAGGCCGGGAGTCCGATCGAGCTGATCCACGCGCTCATCGACCAGGGCTCCAAGGGGCTGACCGTCGTGAACAACAACACGGGCAGCGGCGAGGTCGGCCTCGCCGCGCTGATCAAGGCCGAGCGCGTCGCGCACATGATCTGCTCGTACCCGCGGACGACGAACTCGACGGTCTTCCCCGTGCTCTACCGGTCGGGCAAGATCGAGCTCGAGCTCGTTCCACAGGGCACTCTGGCCGAGCGCATCCGGGCCGGCGGCGCGGGGATCCCGGCGTTCTACACGCCGACGTCGGTGGGGACGCCCCTCGCCGAGGGCAAGGAGCACCGCACGATCGACGGCCGCGAGTACGTCCTCGAGCGCGGTCTCACGGCGGACTTCGCGTTCATCAAGGGCCGCGTGGCGGACCGCTACGGCAACGTGGTCTACAACAAGACCGCGCGCAACTTCGCGCCGATCATGGCCACGGCCGCGCGGCACACGGTCGTCCAGGTCGCCGAGGTCGTCGAGCCCGGCGGGCTCGACCCCGAGGCGATCGTCACGCCCGGGATCTTCGTCCAGGGCGTCGTGCACGTCCCGAGCCCCGCGCACGAGTCCGAGCTGGTCGCTCGAGGAGAAGCGTACCCGTGAGCCCCGACCCGATCGGCTGGAGCCGCGAGGAGATGGCCCGGCGCGTCGCGCTCGACATCGCCGACGGCAGCTACGTCAACCTGGGGATCGGCATCCCCGAGCTCGTCGCGCGCTACGTGCCCGAGGGGCGCGAGTTCATCTACCACACCGAGAACGGCCTGCTCGGCATGGGGCCCTCGCCCGAGGAGGGCGGCGGCGAGCCGGAGCTGATCAACGCCGGCAAGAAGCGCGTGACGGCCCTGCCCGGCGCCGCGTACTTCCACCACGCCGACAGCTTCGTGATGATCCGCGGCGGGCACCTCGACCTGTGCGTGCTGGGCGCCCTGCAGGTGGCC
>CAYGPA010000132.1:0-11271 GCA_964351535.1 uncultured Planctomycetaceae bacterium | reverse complement strand
TGCGCACGATCGAGTGCGACCAGATCCTGTCCACGGTCGGCCGCCGCCCCTACAGCGAGGGCCTGGGCCTCGAGCGCGTCGGGCTGAAGGTCGACGACCGCGGCTTCCTGCCGGTCGACCGCCGGATGCGCACGTCCGTCCCGAACGTCTACGCCATCGGGGACATCGCCGGCCAGCCGATGCTGGCCCACAAGGGCAGCAAGGAAGGCCTCGTCTGCGCGGGCGTCATCGCCGGGAAGAACGAGGAGTACGACGCGCGCTGCGTCCCGGCCGTGATCTTCACGTCGCCCGAGATGGCCTCGGTCGGCATCAGCGACGCCGAGGCGAAGGAGCAGGGCCGCGAGGTCCGCGTCGGGCAGTTCCCGTTCGCCGCCTCCGGGCGCGCCATGAGCCTCATGGAGACCGAGGGCTTCGTGAAGATCGTCGCCGACGCCGCGACCGACGAGGTCCTGGGCGTTCACATGGTCGGACCCGAGGTGACCGAGCTGATCGCCGAGGCGGCGCTGGCCATCGAGATGGGCGCGACCGCCGAGGACATCGCGCGCACGATCCACGCGCACCCGACGCTGCCCGAAGCCGTGATGGAGGCCGCGGAGTCCGTGCACCGCATGGCCGTCCACGTCTACCAGAAGCCTTGAGCGGCACGGACCGGAACGACCGACCCGCGGAGGGCTACCCGCCCGGTAGCCTCGACGTGCGGCGGCTGGGTCGCGTGGCCTACGCGGAAGCGTACGAGCTGCAGAAGAGCTTGCTCGCGCAGCGCATCGAAGGCACCTGGGGCGACACGCTGATCCTCTGCGAGCACGACCCCGTCGTCACGCTCGGCCGCGGGACCCCCTCCGAGTCGGTTCCCGAGCTCGACGTTCCGATCGTCTCCGTCGAGCGCGGCGGCGAGGCCACCTACCACGGCCCGGGACAGCTCGTCGGCTACCCCGTGCTGCTGCTCCCCGAGGATCGCCGCGACCTCCACGCTTACCTGCGGGACCTCGAGGAGGTCCTGATCCGCACCCTGGCCGAGGTCGGCATCACCGGCGCGCGGCGTCCGGGCCTGACCGGGGTGTGGGTCGACGACAAGAAGATCGCGTCGATCGGCGTGGCCGTGCGCCGCTGGGTGACGTGGCACGGGTTCGCACTGAATCTCAACACCGATCTCGAGGCCTTCCGGCGCTTCCGCCCGTGCGGCCTCGATCCCGCGGTCATGACGCGGGTCGCGGACCTGTGCGACGAGGTGCCCCCCAACCATGTGCTGTTCGAGGTGCTGATCGTGAAGCACTTCCTCGAGATCTTCGACCTGGACCTGCCTCCGATCCCGCCGCCCTCGTTCGAATCGGAGCGCCCCGACGCCGCGGGTCCGGGCTTCTCGCCGCTGCCGATCCTGCCGGACTGAACGCTCCGCCGCCGGAAAGTTCTTCCAGGCATTCGGCTCCGCCTCTTTGGCTGGAGTCGGGCCTCGCCCTCACCCGAGAAAGGGGGGACTGCGCGTCCACCTCGCGCCGCGGTCGGGCCGCGGCGCGAGTCAGCAGCACCAGAGGATGAGCGAACAAGACATCAGCGACGTGATCGACGCCGGCGTGATCGCCGACCTGCGGGCACTGGGAGGGGACAGCGATCCCAGCCTGCTCGCCGATCTGGTCGGCGAGTACCTCACGGACGCTCCCGAGCGTATCGACGACCTCGTGCGAAGCCTGGCGGACGGCGATGGGGTCGGCCTCGGGCGTGCGGCGCACACGCTGAAGTCCAGCTCCGCTTACATGGGTGCGCTGGGCCTCGCGGAGATGTGCCGGCAGATCGAGGAGGCCGCCCGTCGCGACGAGCGGGCCGACTTGCAGCTCCGCGTGGAGCGGACCCAGAGCGAGTTCGAGAGAGTTCGATCAGCCCTGAGCCGACTGATCGGTTGAGACCCCCGGAACGAAAATGAACAAGACATTCGACGAGCTGAAGGCCTCCGGGAACTTGCCGACGCCTGCTCCGATCGGCATGCGCATCCTGCAGTTGACGCAGGACGAGAACTTCTCGCCCGACGAGATCGCCAAGGCCATCCAGGCCGACCCGGCGCTGACCGGGCGGATCCTGCGCGTCGCGAACTCGGCCCAGAACGCCGCGGTCGAGGGCTGCGTGACGGTCGGCGAGGCCACGATGCGGCTCGGGATCACGTCGGTGCGCAACATCGCCCTGGGCTTCTCCCTGGTCTCCGGCAACCGCCGCGGCTCGTGCGCGGGCTTCGACTACGACGAGTACTGGTCCTCGTCCCTGGCACGCGCGGTCGCGGCGCACTGCATCGCGTCGAGCACGGGGAAGGTGGCTCCGCCGGAGGCGTTCGTCTGCTCGCTCCTGAGCCAGGTCGGGCGACTCGCGTTCGCGGCGGCTCACCCCGAGGAGTACTCGCAGATCCTCGCCGCCACGCGCGGCCAGAGTGCCGCCGTCGTCTCCCAGGCCGAGCAGGAGGCGTTCGAGATCGACCACCGCGAGGTGGCAGCCGCGCTCATGGAGGAGTGGGGGCTGCCCGTGAGCTACAGCGAGGCCACGCTCGATCACTACGAGTTCGTCCTGCGCCAGTCGCCCGAGGAGACGCCGTCCGAGCGCCTGGCCGCGGTGCTGGCTGCCGCGGAGCAGCTCGCGGAGGCCTGCCTCGCGGACGCCGAAGGCGAGCACGTGCAGTGGACGCGTCACTGGCGCGACCTCCAGGCGGTGCGCGGCTGGCTCGGCATGGGCGACGAGGCCTTCGTGCAGCTGTGTCGCGAGATCATCTCGATGTGGCGCGACTGGACCGAGATGCTCCAGATGAACGAGCGCGACGCGATGACCGTTCACGACATCGAGCAGCGCGCCAGCATTCACACGTCGAGCGTATCGGAGGGGGACCCCGCCGTGGCCGCGCAAGACGCGCCCGACAAGCTCACGATTCTCGTCGCCGACGGAGATGTCGCCGAGCTGCGCGAGATCACCGAGAGTCTGCGCAGCCTCGGCCACGAGGCCCTGGTGGCGCGCGGAGGCAAGCAGGCGCTGCGCCTGGTCATGGAGAACCAGCCGCAGGTCGTCGTCGCGTCCAGCGAGCTGCCGGACCTCGACGGGCTCAAGCTCTGCAAGTCGCTGCGCTCGTTCGACGCAGGCGCCAGGGCCTACTTCATCGCCCTGAGTTCGTCCGCGGAGGAGAGCCAGTTCGTCGCGGCCTTCGACGCAGGCGCCGACGACTGCATCCAGAAGCCCGTGAACCTGACGCTCCTGAAGGCGCGCATCAAGGGCGCCCAGCGGATGCTGGACCTGCAGGCCCGGGTCGAACGCGACAAGGAGGCCATGCGGAAGCACGCGATGCAGCAGAGCGTGCTCACGCGCCGTCTGCGCGCGGCCTCGCTGACCGACGTCCTGACGGGGCTGCCGAACCGTCGCTACGCGATGAAGCGTCTCGCGCAGGAGTGGGACAACACCGCGCGCACGGGCGGGGGGCTGGCGGTCATCATGCTCGACATCGACCGCTTCAAGAACGTCAACGACTCGCACGGCCACGACGCCGGCGACGAGGTCCTGAGGCAGACCGCCGTGATGCTGCGCGAGAACACGCGCAAGGGTGAGGACGCCTGTCGCCTGGGGGGCGAGGAGTTCCTCGTCATCCTGCGCTCGACGTCCGCCGGCCAGGCAGCGCTCGCCGCGGAGCGCATCCGCTCCGCGATCGAGAAGCACGTGATCCAGTTCGGCACGTTCCACGGCAGCATCACGTCGAGCTTCGGCGTCGCGCAGCGCGAGACCTGGATGGACTCCGTGGACGCCTTGCTCAAGGCCGCGGACGAGATGGTGTACACGGCCAAGACGACCGGGCGGAACCGGGTCTGCGTGCGCAAGCCCGAAGTGGCCCCGGAGAGGCTCGAACAGGCCGGCTGAACCGGCTGCCTCCCGAAGAGCGAGAATCCATGCTGCCCAAGCAGTTCGACGAGCTGAAGCTGACCGGATCCCTGCCCTCGCCCACCGGCGTGGGCATGGCGATCCTGCGCATCACCAGCGGCGACGACTTCTCGATACGCGACGTGGCGCAGGCCCTCTCCTCGGACCCCGGCCTGACCGGACGCATCTTGCGGCTCGCGAACTCCGCCAAGTCCACCGGGGAGGAACCGGCGCGCACGGTCGAGCAGGCCACGATGCGGCTCGGCGTCCGCGTCGTGCGCAACGTCGCGCTGGGCTTCAACCTGGTCTCCAGCAACCGGGCGGGTCCCTGCCAGGGCTTCGACTACGACGCGTACTGGTCGCACTCGCTGGCCTGCGCGGTCTCCGCGCAGGCCCTGGCGCCGAGCTTCCCGGGCATCGATCCGGCCGAGGCGTTCACGTGCGCCCTGCTGGCCGGCGTCGGTCGTCTCGCGCTCGCGAGCATCCACCCCGAGGCCTTCACGGAGATCCTCGAGAAGGCGGAGGGCAAGACGCGCGAGGACCTGATGGCCCTCGAGCAGCAGGCCTTCGAGCTCGACCACTGTGAGCTCTCCGTCGCGATGTTGCGCGACTGGATGATGCCCGAGGAGGTGTGCGCGGCGGTCGGTGAGGTCGAGATCTACCAGCCGGGCACGATCCAGCGCCACGGCGCCACGGGACCGCTCGTCGAGCTCCTCTGGTGCTCCTCGACGCTGGCCGCCGGATTGCTCGGCGCCGGAGGCTTCGAGAGCGGGCTGTGGCACGTCGGCGAGGAGGGCCTCGACACGGTGCGCGAGCGGCTCCTGCTCCAGGAAGAGCCCTTCGCCGAGCTGTGCGACCAGGTCGCCGAGAGCTGGCGCGAGTGGGGCAGCGTGCTGCAGGTCAACGTGCCCGCGGAGCTCGACCGCGAGGAGCTGATCCGCAAGGCGCGCTCGCTCCGACAGGAGCGCTCGCCGGTGGAGACCGAGGAGTCCCCGGCCGTGCCCTCGCGCGGCAAGCCGCTGCACATCCTCGCGGTCGACGACGATCGCGTCGCGCTCCGGCTGCTCGTGCGGCACCTGACGCAGGAGGGGCACAGCGTGGTGACCGCGAAGGACGGCGAGGAGGCCCTCTCCCTGGCCCTCGAGATCGCCCCCGACCTGATCCTCACCGACTGGATGATGCCGAAGATGGACGGCGTCGAACTCTGCCGCGCCCTGCGGCGGACGGAGGTCGGCCGCAGCATCGTGCTGCTCGTCCTGACCGGTCAGGACCAGCAGGATCAGATCGTCGAGGCCTTCGACGCGGGCGCCGACGACTACGTCGTCAAGCCGTTCAACCCGAAGGTGCTGATGGCGCGGGTGCGCGCCGCCCAGCGCGTCATCGAGCTGCGCGAGCAGGTCGAGCTGGACAAGGCCGAGAAGACCAAGCAGGTCGCCAAGATGGCGGTCCTGAACCGCAAGCTGCGCTCGGCGGCGCTGACCGACCCCCTGACCGGCGTCCCGAACCGCCGCTTCGCCACGCGCTGCCTCGAGCAGGAGGTCGCGCAGGCTCACCGCAACGAGGCGCCGCTGTCGGTCATCATGGTCGACATCGACCACTTCAAGGTCGTGAACGACGAGTTCGGACACGACGTCGGCGACATCGTCCTGCGCGAGACGTCGGCGATCCTGCGGCGCAGCACGCGCCGGGGAGACGTGATCTGCCGGCTGGGCGGCGAGGAGTTCCTCGTCATCTGCCGCGGCAGCGACCTGGGCGACGCCACGGCCTCGGCCGAGCGCCTGCGGCTCGCGGTCGAGGGGCACTGCATCCGCTCCGGCGGGTTCGGCCGCGCCGTGACCGTCAGCATGGGCGTCGCGGAGCTCTCCGAGACCGGCGGCAGCGTCGACGACCTGCTGAAGTCCTCCGACCGCCGCGTCTACATCGCCAAGGCGCTGGGTCGCAACCAGGTCGTCTCGGGCGAGGACGGCGTGCAGTCGCTGTCGGCCTGAGGACCGCCGCCGGTCCGCGCCCCGGGGGCCGCGCCCGGAAGCTCTCCGGACGAGCGGAACTCCGCCCCGCGCCGCGGGTTGATCCGTCGCCCCGCGATCCCGCTCCGCGCGCTGCGCGCCGCGGCGACGATCGCGCGACGCCCTCTCGCGCGACCCACCCCCGGCCGGCCCAACCCCGCCAGCGCCCCCCCTGGAGACCTCCATGCACGCGACGCTCCTGCTCCTCGCCCTGTTGTCCCCCCTGCAAGGCGCCCGCGTCGAGCGGGTGACCCGCGCCCCCTCGGCTCAGGCCGGAACCCCGGTCGGGCACCCCGGTCGGCCCAACGTGGTGTTCATCCTGGCCGACGACTTCGGCGTGGACCTCGTCTCGGCCTACGGCGAGGGCACCGCGCCGCCCTGCACGCCGAACCTCGACCAGCTCGCGGACCAGGGCACCCTGTTCCGCAACGCGTGGGCGAACCCCGTGTGCTCGCCGACGCGCGCGGCGCTGATGACGGGCCGCTTCGGGTTTCGCACCGGAATCGGGGGCGTCGTCATGCAGAACACGCAGGGTCTGTCGCTCTCCGAGCAGACGCTGCCCGAGCTCATGGTCGGCTACGACAGTACCTACCTCGGCAAGTGGCACCTGTCGGGCAACCTCGGGAACTCGCATCCCAACGACAGCGGCTTCGCGCACTTCGCCGGCGTCGTGCGCGGTGCCGTCCCCGACTACTCGCAGTGGACGAAGATCGTCGACGGCGTGCCCGGTCCGACGACAACCTACGCCACCACGGACCTGACCGACGACGCGATCGCCGCGCTCGCCACCCTGCAGGAGCCGTACTTCCTGTACATGTCCTACGTCGCGCCGCACACGCCGTTCCACGTGCCGCCCGCGTCGCTCTGCCCCGGCGCGGAGTGTGCGTCGTCCTTCTGCGCGAGCCTGCCGCCCAATCCGAACAACCGGCAGATGGGCAAGGCCATGGTCGAGGCCCTGGACCGCGAGATCGGGCGCTTCCTGACCGCGCTCGACGCGACGCACCCGAACACGGTCGTGTTCTTCATGGGCGACAACGGCACCGCGGGACAGCTGTCCGAGGCGCCGTTCCTCTCCTCGCACGCCAAGGGCTCGGTGTACGAGGGCGGGCTGAACGTTCCGCTCGTCGCGCGCGGGGTCGGCGTCGTTCCCGGCGCGGAGAGCGACGCGCTGGTCTCCGCCACGGACCTCTTCGCGACCTTCGGCGAGCTTGCGGGTGTGGCCTCGACGGCCGAGGACTCGATCTCGATCGTGCCGTACCTCGCGAACCCGGCCCTGCCGTCGTTGCGCGACTGGGTGTACGGCGAGACCTTCCCCGGTGGGCTTCCTCCCACCAACCACGATCGCGCCGTGCGCAACGACCGCTACAAGCTGCTGCGCCGGGACGGCTCGCCCGACGAGTTCTACGACCTCGTGAACGACCCGTTCGAGACGTCGAACCTGCTCCCCGGCCTGACGCCCGCGGAGCAGGCCGCGTTCGACGAGCTCGAGGCCGTGCTGATCGCGCTCGGCGTCGACTGACCGCGCCGCGCCGCCCGAGTCGGGGTGAGCGATTCGGGCGGATCGCTCCGTGCCACCTTGACGGCGCGCCGGTTCGACCGTCCCATGGATCGATGGGTGGAGCGAGCTGGTACGTCGTCACGAAGAGCGGCGAGAAGGGGCCGCTGTCGGCCGCTCGACTGCGCGAGCTCGTGGCCCAGGGCAAGCTGACGGAGCGGCATCGCGTGCGGCGCGAAGACCGCGACGAGCCCGTGCGCGCGGGCGAGGTCCGCGGGTTGTTCCCGACCGAGCAGGCGCCCGCGGCGGAGCCCGCGCCGACGGAGCGCGTGCGGCGCACGCGACCCTTGACGCCGGCGGCGCGCTTCCGAGACCCGCGCGTGTTGACCTGGATCGTGGTCGGATTGCTGGGACTGGTCGTCGTCGGCCACGTGGCCATCTCTCTGTTCACGCTGCGCGACTCGATCATGCTGAGCGAGCTGATGGACGGGACCTTCGATCCCGAAACGGTCGGGGGCAGCGACCTCGTCCTGCTGGGCGTGTTGTCCGCCGGGGCCATCGCGCGCTATCTCGTGGCGATCGCGTTTCTCGCGTGGCTGTGGCGCGCACGCAAGAACCTGCGCGCGTTGGGAGCGCGGCGGGTGAAGTACTCCGTCGGTTGGGTGATCGGCGGCTTCCTCATCCCCATCCTGAACCTGTTCCTTCCGTACCGGATCGTGTCGGAGGTCTGGCGCGGAAGCGATCCGGAGGACGGGGGAGAGGGCTCGGTCGTCGGCCTCGTGCTCACCTGGTGGATCCTGTTCGTCGCGCTCGGTCTCGCGGACTTCGCGCTGGGGCCCGTGTTCCTCGATCCAGGGGATGGGCCGTCCGTGACGACCCGTGTCCTGGGCGGCAGTGTCGCCAGCGTGGCGGTCAGCGTGCTCGCGATCTTCGTCGTGCTGGGCATCGACGGGCGCCAGCGCGGGACGCACGCGCGCCTGTCGGGCTCCTCTTGACGCGCTACTCGACGAAGAACGGACTGGTCCAGGCCATGCCGCCGTCGCCGCCCTCGCGGCGGTCGTGCTGGATCACGCGCACGTAGACGTAGTCGCCGGCCTGGAGTCCGTCGAGGGCGTAGGTCAGCGCGAGCTCCTCGCGTCCGCCGGCGTCCAGGCGGTCGACCTCGGCGCCGCTGCGGATCACGTCGACGTACTGGATGGGGGAGGTGCCGACGACCGACAGGAAGAGCGCCGGTTCGTCCTCCAGCTCGGCCGCCGGGATGCTCGCGCCCATCGGATGGCCGGAGAGGGCGCAGCGCACGACGATGCGCTGGCCGCTGGTGGCGTAGACGCGGCGCGAGCGGATCGTCGCGAGCACGCCCGCGCGCGTCAGGTCGCCGCCGACGAGCGCGATCAGGCCGCCCGTCGGGTACGTCGGGTTCAGCGCGGTCAGGCCCGGGTGTCCGTCGTGCCCGTCGCCGCTGCCGCTGAAGCCGAAGCGGTAGCCGCGGTCGAGCGCGTCGCGCACGAAGTTGCCGCGGATCGGACGGTGCAGGATCTTGGGCGCGTCCCAGGCCTCGCTGACGCCGTGGGCGGAGACGACCTCGGTGATCGGCTCCAGCTCGGGGTCGGGCGGCACGTCCCAGTTCGTCGCGATCGGGCCGCCCGCGGAGTGGTGCGCCATCGTGATCGCCGGCTGGCCGCGCAGCGCGCTCCAGAGCTCCTCGGGGTGGTCGAAGGCCTCGTCGATCGAGCTCTCCATCTCGCCTTCGTCGTCGAAGTAGAGCACGTGCCGGTGGCCGTGGATCCAGCTGGTCCACTCGTAGCCGACGAGCGAGACGAAGCGCCCCGGCTCGTGGAACGCGTTCGCCTGCTCCTGGAGGTGCGTCCACATGTCGGGGTGCTCGTCGACGAAGCGCACGCCCCAGTGGTCGTGGTCGGTCAGCGCCACGACGTCCAGGGCCGCGACGTCGCGCGCGTAGACGAAGTAGTCCACCGGCCGCCCCGTGCCGTCGGAGAAGTTCGAGTGGCCGTGCAGGTCGCCCCAGCGGACGAGCGGCCCGCTCGACTCGACGACGATCGGGTTGGTCTCGCCCTCGAGCACGACGCCGTCGCCGAGGTCGAGGCGCGCGCGCAGGCGCAGCGTGCCGGGCTCCGTCGCGGTGAAGGGGATGCGCAGGCGTCCCTGTAGGTCGCGCGCGAGCTCCACCGTCGCGGCGACCTCGACGCCGGCGGGCACGTCGACGAGCTCGACCTCGCCCGCGACGTCGACGCCCGTGTTCGCGACGGCGTCCAGCACCGCGAGCGTCAGCGTCCCCTCGTCCCCGGGGCGCAGGACCGACGGCGCGACGAGGTGCAGCCGCGCGGGCTCGCGCGGGCCGACGTCCACCGTCGGACATTCGGCGAGCATGGCGTGCACGCCGTCGCCGTCGCCGTCGACGCCGATCCAGATCGTCTCGCCGCGCTCGGCGTACTCGTCGGCGCGCGCCTGGGCCGGTCCGGCGCCGTAGACGATGCGCACCCGCTCTCCGGTCTGCAGCGCGCGACCGACGATGCGGATCCCCAGGCGATAGGCGTCGAACGTGCGCAGCTCGAGCTCGACGCCCGGCGCGTCGGTCGTCGCGCGCGTGAAGCCCGGGCCCTCGGGCACCTCGGATTGGGGTCCGCTCCAGCCCCAGTACGAGGAGACCTGCAGCAGGATCAGTCCGCCCTCGGCGATCCCGAGCTCCCCCGCCTCGTACACGATGTTCCACGTCCCGCGACCGCGCACGGCCACGACCGGGACGTCGCCCTCGAGCCACGCGCGCCCGCCGCCGTCGGAGGCGTGCCGCGGAGTGTCGCGGTTCTCGCGCAGCACCTCGACGAGGTCGGGACGCGCGGTGCGCGGCCAGTCCTCGGCCTGCGCCGTGCCCGCTCCGTCCTCGGAGGCCACGACCCCGCGCGCGGCGTCGGCGGGGCCGTCGGAACCCGGGTCCCGCTCGGCGCCGCAGGCCGCCGCCAGCGCGAGGGCCGCGAGGAACGTGCAGGGACTGCGCAGGGTCTTCATGGTGTGTCGGCGGCGAGCTCCGCGCTCCAGCCCACCGTGGGACGCGCCGCGTCCGTTCGCAACCGCGCACGAGCGCTTTTCGCCTCGAAGCCGCGCGGCTCGAGCCCCTTCGCGCGCGCCCCGTGCGACGGGCCCGTGCTTGCTGCGAAGAAGGACGTACGCGACGATGCCCCGGGTCCGGAACACCGTGTCCCCTCCTCCCGAGCACCTGATCGTCGTCGCCGGTCACGCGATCTTCCGCGATCGGCCCGGGACGGATCCGCGCGAGGACCGCGCGTGGTGGCTGGCGGAGTTCCAGCGCGGGGAGGGCGCCGCCTTCGTCGACCAGATGCGCCGCGGCGTCGAGCTCGCGGCGGCGGACCCGGGCGCGCTGCTCGTGCCCTCCGGCGGCCACACGCGCGCCGAGGCGTCCTGGAGCGAGGCCGCGGGCCTGATGCGACTCGCGCAGCGAGCTCGGTGGTGGGGGACCGCGGCCGTGGCCGATCGAGCGGTCTCCGAGGAGTTCGCGCGCGACTCGTTCGAGAACCTGCTGTTCGGGCTGGCGCGTTTCCGCGAGGTCGCGCAGCGCTTCCCGCGGCGGGTGACCGTCGTCACCTGGCCCTTCAAGCGCGAGCGCTTCGACCTTCACCGCGCGGCGCTGCGCTGGCCCGCGGAACGCTTCGCCGTCGAGGGGGTGGGCGCGCCCGTGCGCGTGGCCGAGGCCCTCGCGGGCGAGGAGCGCGCGCGAACGGCCTTCGCGAGCGACCCCTTCGGCCGCTCGGGCGAGCTGGCCGCGAAGCGCCGCGACCGGGATGCACGTCGCATCGCGCCGGACTACGCCGCGACCTGTCCGGAGCTGGCGCCGCTCCTGGCCCACGCGGGCCCCGAACC
>CAYGPA010000131.1:0-11283 GCA_964351535.1 uncultured Planctomycetaceae bacterium | reverse complement strand
TGCTCTTCCGCGCCGAGTGGATCGCGAGCCGGCTCGACCGACGCGCCCGCTGAGCACCCTCAGATCAGCTCGACGTCGGTCAGCACCTCGACCAGCGCCGGGCCGTCGTACTCGAAGGCGGCCTGCAAGGCCGCGTCGAGTTCTTTCTTGTGCGCGACGCGGATGCCGAGGCCGCCGCAGCTCGTGGCGTAGTCGGCGAAGTTCGGGTTCGTGAGGTTCGTCTGCCAGACGTCCCACTTGCCCGCGCGCTGCTCCTTGGAGATCTTGCCGAGCTCGCTGTTGTTCAGCAGCACGTGGGTGATGTTCATGCCGTACTTCACGGCGGTCGTGAACTCGCCCATGTACTGGCCGAAGCCGCCGTCGCCGGTCACGGCGATCGTGGTGCGCTCCGGCGCCGCCATGCGCGCGCCCATGGCGGCCGGGAAGCCGAAGCCGATCGAGCCCAGGTAGCCCGACATCAGCACCGACTGCTTGCGGCACTCGAAGTAGCGGCCGAAGGAGTACGTGTTGTTGCCGACGTCGACGGCGATCACCGCGTCGTGCGGCGCGTGGCGCGTCAGGGCGGCGAACAGCGCCGCGGAGTTCACGCCGTGGCCCCGATCGTCGTCCTCGCGCTTCTTCTTCTCGTCGCGCCAGATGCGCCAGCGCTCGGCGACCTCGGGGCGGCGGTCCTCGCAGCTCGCGGCGGTCTGCTCGAGCAAGAGGCGCGCGGTCACGCCGATCTCGCCGAGGACGGGGACCTCGACCGGGTGGTGGCGGCCCAGCGCCAGGGCGTCGTAGTCGACCTGCACGATCGGCAGCTTGGGCGTGATGCCCGTGTGGTTCGAGAACGACGCGCCGAAGACGACGAGGCAGTCGCTCTCGTTCATGAACCAGCTGGCGATCGGCGTGCCGCTGCGGCCGAGCACGCCGCACCCCAGCGGGTGGAAGTCGGAGACCTGCCCCTTGCCCTTGAACGTCGTGAAGACGGGCGCGTTCCAGCGCTCGGCGAGCGCGAGGATCGCCTCCATCTCGTAGCGCGCGCCGTGGCCGACGATGATCGACGGGCGCCTGGACGCGTCGATGACGCGCTTCGCCTCGGCGAGGCTGGCCTCGGCCGGCGCGATCTCCTGGCGCGGCATGCGGCCCTTCGGCCCGCCGGGTTCGACGCCCTCGGGCGCCGGCAGGGTCTGCACCTCGTCGGGGAAGATCAGGTGCGTGACGTCGCGCTGCAGGATGGCGTTCTTGACGGCGAGGTTGACGAGCTCGACGTGCTTGCTGTCGCGGTGCACGGTCTGTCCCCAGCACGAGACGGGGCGGTACGCGGCCTCGAGGTCGCACTCCTGGAAGTTACCCGGACCCAGCACCTGCGTGTCGACCTGCCCGCACAGCGCCAGCACCGGCGCGCGGTCGACCTTGGCGTCCCACAGGCCGGTCAGCATGTTCGTCGAGCCCGGCCCCGCGATGCCGAGGCACGCCGCGGGCCGCCCGGTCAGCTTGGCGTAGGCCGAGGCCGCGAAGGCGGCCGCGCCCTCGTGGCGGATGCCGATGTACGTCAGTTCGCCCGCGCGCTCGCGCTCGCGCAGCGCGTCCGCGAGGCCCAGGTTCGAGTGGCCGACCATGCCGAACACGTGGCGCACGCCCCAGGCCGTCATGGTCTCGACCATGAGGTCGGAGATCGTGCGCGTGCGCGGCGCGTCCTCCGGAACGCCGACGTAGACGCCGTCCTCGCGCTCCTCGATCGCGAAGGTCGGCACGCCGTCCTCGTGGCTGCCCGGCGAGCGCCCGGTGCACGGGTGGAAGTCCCAGCCGTGCCACGGACAGCGCAGCCAGCCGTTCTCGATCGAGCCCTCGCCCAGCGGTCCGCCCTGGTGCGGGCACTTGTTGTCGAGCGCGCCGTACGCGCCCTCGAAGTGCGAGACGGCCAGCGTGCGGTGCCCCACCGCGACCGTCTTCACGCGTCCCTCGGGCAGCTCGTTCGGCTCGAGGACCTTGGTCCACTGCATGCGTTCGGTCATGGCGGTCTGTACCGGCTCAGCGGCCGGCTCCTCCGAACGCGACGCCGGAGAGGTCGGCCATGTCGCGGCGGAACGTGGTCAGGTCGTCGACGCAGAACTGGTTCAGGTGGGTGTGCCCGCAGGCGCGCGCGAGCACGCCCATGAGCTCGACGGCCGCGCCGAAGAAGCGCGCCAGGCGCTCGGCGCCCTCGTCCACGGGCAGGCGCGCGCGCAGGTGCGGCTTCTGCGTCGCGATGCCGACCGGGCAGTTGTTCGTGTTGCACGCGCGCATCCCGAGGCAGCCGATGGCCTGCAGCGCCGCGTTCGACACCGCGACGCCGTCGGCGCCCAGCGCCAGGGCCTTGGCGAAGTCCGCGGGCGTGCGCAGGCCGCCGGTGACGATCAGCGTCACGTCGCCGCGCCCGCTGCGGTCCAGGTGGCGCCGCGCGCGCGCCAGCGCGGGAATCGTCGGCACGGAGATGTTGTCGCGGAACACGAGCGGCGCCGAGCCCGTGCCGCCGCCGCGGCCGTCGAGGATCACGTAGTCCACGCCGATGCGCAGCGCGGCGTCGAGGTCGCGCTCGACGTGCTGGGCCGACAGCTTGAAGCCGATCGGGATGCCGCCGGTCGCCTCGCGCACCTCCGCGGCGCAGGCGCGGTAGTCGTCCTCGTGCGTCCAGTCGGGGAAGCGCGCGGGCGAGATCGCGGGCGTGCCGGGCTCCAGCCCGCGCACCTCGGCGATCTTGCCAACGACCTTCTCGCCCGGCAGGTGGCCGCCCGTGCCGGTCTTGGCGCCCTGGCCTCCCTTGAAGTGGAAGGCCTGCACGCGCTTCACCTTGTCGAGCGACCAGCCGAAGCGCCCCGAGGCCAGCTCGTAGAAGTAGCGCGAGTTCGCGGCCTGCTCCTCGGGCAGCATGCCGCCCTCGCCGGACGCGATGCCCGTGCCGGCGAGCTGTGCGCCGCGCGCCAGCGCGACCTTGGCCTCCTCCGACAGCGCGCCGAAGCTCATGTCGGAGACGAAGAGCGGAATGTCGAGCGTCAGCGGCTTCTTCGCGTTCGGACCGATCACGAGCTCGGTCCCGAGCTCGGTCTCGTCGAGCTGCGGCAGCCGCGCGAGCTGCGCGGTCACGAACTGCAGGTCGTCCCAGGTCGGCAGCTCGGTGCGCGCGACGCCCATCGCACCGCTGGGGCCGTGGTGGCCCGTCTTCGAGAGCCCCTCGTCCGCGAGCTTGCGGATCAGCGCGACGTGCGGCTCGGCGTCGTCGCCGTGCGGGTCGGCGTAGTCGCCCTGGTAGGCGTCGCGATCGAAGGGCTGCGGGTTCTCGCGCTCCCACTCGGCGACCTCGTCGGCGTCGACCCAGACGCCGTCGTTCTCCACCCACGACGAGAACTTGTGCAGCCGCTCGTCGTTGTTGTACGCCGAGATCCCGGTCCGGTAGCGATAGTCCCAGTTGTGAACGCCGCAGATCAGGTCGTCCCCGTCGACGCGGCCGTCGGACAACAGCGCGCCGCGGTGGTGACAGCGACCGTAGAGGACCGACACCTCGTCGTCGTAGCGCACGATCACGAGGTCCACGTTCGCGACCAGCGCGTGGGCGGGCTTCAACGGCTCGAGACTGCGCCAGTCGGCGACTTGCTGCTTCCTCATGAACTCCTCCAGCCGGCTGCGCGGCCAGCTTGCTCTCCATCGGGTGACGGCGCTTCCACGTCTCCTGTCCCGGGGGCGTTTCTAGCATACTCGCCGAGCCTACGTCCCGCTGCGCATCGTGTGACGCGTGCACCGGAAAGCCTGTCACACGGGCGGCGCGAATCTCGTAGTCTGCGACCATGCTGGTGACGCTCGTCTCCGCGCTCGTCCTGATCGCCGAGCTCTACCTGGCCGTCGGACTGGTCTTCGCGCTCGCCTTCGTCACGCGCGGCGTCGGTCGCATCGATCCCGTCGCCGCCGGCGGGACCTGGGGGTTCCGGATCGCCATCCTGCCCGGCTGCGTCGCGCTCTGGCCGCTGCTCGCGCGACGCTGGAGGCGCGGCACGCCGGCGCCGGAGGAGCGCACGCCCCATCGCGTCGCGGCAGCCGCGAAGGGAGACGCACCCTCGTGATTCGACCCCTGCGCAAGCGCCACGCCCGCGTGATGCGGGTGCTCGCGGTCGTGCTGCCGGTCGGCTTCGTCGCGGCGCTGCTCGCGCGCGAGGAGCCGCAGGTCTCGGGCCGGCTCCCGGACGAGGGGCCGATCCTCGAGGCCCCGATGCGTACCGAGCAGCGCGTGTTCGCCGGGCTGGACATCCTGACGCGCGTCGGCCGCACCGAGGGCCGTACGGTCGTCGAGCTCGAGCCGCGCGAGGAGCTGCGCGTGCCCGACCTCATCGTCTACTGGACCTCGACCGTGGCGCCGACGGACGCCGGCGACGACGCGCTGCCCTCCGACGCGCACCTCCTGGGCGCGCTGGGGGAGCACGCCCGCCGCTTCGCGCTGCCGCGCAACGCGTCGGGCGGCTCGCTCGTGCTGTACGACATGGGCAACTCCGAGGTCGTCGCCATGGCCCCGCTTCCGCGCTGAGGACACGCACGACCATGGGACTCGAATACCGCGCCGTCGGCTGGAATCGCCAGAAGCGCCTGTACGACGTCACGCTGCTCTTCGGGGTCGCGCTGTACGTCGCCTCCTTCGTCGGCGTCGGCCTGGCGCTGAAGCCCAACGCGACGCCCGAGACGCTGCTGATCCGCGCCTTCGGGACCGGCGCGTTCCTCCTGCTGCACGTGATCCTGTCGATCGGACCCCTGTGCCGACTCGACGACCGCTTCCTGCCGCTGCTCTACAACCGTCGTCACCTGGGCGTGACGATGTTCTTCCTCGGGCTCGGGCACGCGGCCCTGGCGGTGCTGCAGTTCCACATGTTCGGCGACGTCCACCCGGTCGTCAGCATCTTCACGAGCAACGCGCACTACGGCGCCGTGGCGGACTTCCCGTTCCAGCCGCTGGGGCTCGCCGCGCTCGCGATCCTCTTCCTGATGGCGGCCACCAGCCACGACTTCTGGCTGCACAACCTGTCCGCGCCGACGTGGAAGGCGCTGCACATGCTGGTGTACGCGGCCTACGGCCTGCTGGTCCTCCACGTCTCTCTGGGGGCGCTGCAGGCCGAGCGCAGCCCCGTGTACGTCGCCGCCGTCGGCGCGGGGCTGGCGTGGATCCTCGGGCTGCACCTCTTCGCGGCCCGCCGCGAGACCGCGATCGACGACGCCGCGCTCACCCCGGGCTCCGACGGATTCGTGGACGTCTGCGCGGTCGAGGAGATCCCCGCCTCCCGCGCGCGCGTCGTGTGCCTGACGGGCGAGCGCGTCGCGATCTACCGCTACGGCGATCGCGTGGCCGCCATCTCCAGCGTGTGCCAGCACCAGAACGGACCGCTGGGCGAGGGCCGCGTGCTCGACGGCTGCATCACGTGCCCGTGGCACGGCTACCAGTACGACCCGGAGACCGGCAAGTCGCCGCCGCCGTTCACCGAGCAGGTCCCGACCTTCGCCGTCCGCGTCGTGGCGGGCCGCGTCGAGGTCGATCCGCGCCCGCGGCCCGCGGGCCGGGGAGCGGGCTCGTGCGCGGTGAAGCCCGGGGAGGAACCGACGTGAGCAAGAGCGACTTCTACATCGGGTACCAGGACCACGCGCCGGTCGCGCAGGCGCGGTTCACGCGCCGCGTCGTGCAGGTCTTGATCCTCGCGGCGGTCGTCGTCGCCGTGTCGCTCGCCGCGGCGCAGCGCGCCTTCGCACCCGCCACGTTCGAGTTCGGCTCCGTGAAGATGTTCACGGGCGTCGTCGACGAGCACCCGTACCCGTCGCTGCTCGTGAAGCGGCCCGGCGAAGCAGCGGGCTGGTCGCGCTACCTCCTCGTGGCGTTCGGCAAGCACGGCGCGGACGAGCTCGTCGCGGGCCTGGACGGCACGTCGGTCAGCCTGCGCGGGACGCTGATCCACCAGGACGACCGCACGATGATCGAGGTCGCTGCGGGCTCCGTGCAGAGGGTGCTGCTGAGGTCCCTCGCCAGCGCCGCGGACCTGCCCGGCGCCGAGGAAGAGCTCGGCGTCTTCACGCTGCGCGGCGAGATCGTCGACAGCAAGTGCCACCTCGGCGTGATGAACCCGGGCGTCGGCAAGGTCCACCGCGCGTGCGCCACGCTCTGCATCCAGGGCGGCATCCCGCCGATCCTCCTCGCACGCGACGAGGACGGCCGCGAGCGCCGCCTGCTGCTCGTCGACTCCGCGGGCGGCGCCGTCAACGACCGCGTGCTCTCCATGGTCGCCGACCAGGTCGAGATCACGGGCGAGGTCCGCCGCCTCGACGACCTGCTGGTGCTGCGGGCCGACCCCGAGACGTACCGGCGCCTGGACTGAAGCGGACGGAGCCGCCCCGCGGGGCGTGCGGGAGGCCTGCGGAGAGGCCGCCGGAGGAGAGGCGCACTCCGCGGGCGCGGTCGGGGTCGAACCCGCTCCGACGTGGGCTAAGCTAGGCGCCCCGTTGGGCGCTGCGGCCTCGAGCGGGCTGCTTGGCCCCCCTGGAAACCCCTCTGAAACCGGCATGAACGCACCGCTATCTCCCTCCGGAAACCCGGCCTCCCCCACCGGAAACCCAGCCCCCCTCTCCGAGAAACCGGCCTCCAGGCCGGGGGGGGTCACCATCGAGGTCACCGCGGCCAGTTTTCAGGACGTCGTCGATCGCTCGGCCGACGTGCCGATCCTCGTCGACTTCTGGGCGCCGTGGTGCGAGCCGTGCAAGACGCTCGGGCCGATGCTGGAGCGGCTCGCGGTGGAGATGGACGGGCGCTTCGTGCTCGCCAAGATCGACATCGACCGCGAACCCTCGCTGGCCGAGGCCTTCCGCATCCAGAGCGTGCCGACGGTGCTGCTGCTCGCCGGCGGGCAGGTCGTGGACGGGTTCGTGGGCGTGCAGCCCGAGGCGCGCGTTCGCGAGCTGCTCGAACCGCACCTGAAGGCTCCGCGCGTCGACGCGGCGACCGCCGCGCGCGAGCTGGCGGCCGCGGGGCGCGTGGACCAGGCGGTGCAGGCGCTGCGCGACCACCTGCGCGCGTCTTCCGAGAACGTCGCCGCGCGCATCGCGCTGGCCGAGATCCTGCTCGACGCCGAACGGGCGGACGAGGCCGAGCTCGTCTTCGCCAAGGTCCCCGCGGCGGACCTCGAGACCGACGCGGCCCGCGCCGTCCAGGCGCGCCTGCAGATGCGCGCGCACGCGGGCGACCTGAACGAGCTGGCGCAGCAAGTCGAGGCGACGCCGGAAGACGCCGGGGCGCGGCTCGCCTACGGGCGCGCGCTGGTCGCGGCGAACCGCGCGGAGGAAGGGCTGGAGCAGATGTACGAAGCCGCGCTCCTCGACCTGAATCACGACGACGGCGCGCCGCGCAAGGCCATGCAGGAAGTGTTTCAGGCGCTCGGCGCGAGCGACCCCTTGACCCTGCAGTTCCAGCAGCGCCTGTCGATCCTGCTGTGCGGCTGAACCCGGCTCACCCGCCCGTCATCTCGTACGCGTAGAAGTTCCAGCGCTCCTCCAGGTCGTCGTCGTCCATTCCCACCGCCTTCTTGAAGTGCGACGCCGACCGCTTGCCCCTGAAGTTCCCGCGCACGAACGCGTGGAAGCCGTCGCGGAAGGCCCCGTCGTCGAAGTGCAGCAGGAAATGAACGAGCGTGTACGACTGCGAGTAGGCCAGCGCGCTGCGCGAACCGGCCTCGAAGTCGCTGACGCGGAAGTTCAGCACGCGCGACAGCGCGAACGGCTTCTCGGCGTCGACGTGCGCGCGGAAGTGGCCGAGGTTCAGCGGATCCTGGTCCAGGCGCAGCTTGCCGGGAACGCCCTCGATCGTCGCCGCCATGTACTCCGCCAGCCCCTCGTCGACCCACGCCGGCACGGAGCCGGTGTTCGTCTTCTCGCGCGCCGCGACCGTGAACAGGATCTGGTGCGTGGCCTCGTGAACCAGGATGTCCTGCGCGAGCTCGACCGAGGCCTCGACCCGCAGCGTGTTCTCCCCGGCCGAGAAGAACGCCGTGCGCGTCCCCGACTGCGGGAACGAGCGCGCGTCGCCGTGCAGGTGCGCCTTCATCGTCTCGGTCGCCTCGTACATGCCGAACGCTTCCGCGAAGCGGTCGTAGAGGGCGAGGTAGGTGCGCTCGAGGTCCAGCGCCGCGGCGATGCCCCGGTCCAGCGGCAGGTTCGTGCGCACCTCGTAGTGCAGCGTCTCGAGCTCCCACGCGCCGCCCCAGTCGCTGCAGAGCTCGTGGAGCTTCTCCAGCGGGTAGTGGCGGCCGCGGTGCGGCAGCGTCCACTGCTTCCCGCGCTTGCGGTGCTCGAGCCTCTCGTTGGCTTCCTCGTGGTCCGGGTCGACCAGCAGGACGCGCAGCAGGAAGAGGCGCGCTTCGCCCTCGAGACCGTTGCGGCGCGCGAAGTCCGCCAGACCCAGGTTGCCCTGGACGTCGCCTTCGTCGATCTCGAGCGATCGGTTCAGGAGCTCGCGCAGCGATTCCTTGCGCGTCTCGAGCACGGCGACTTCCTCCCGCGCGAAGGAGCGGTCCTTGCCGCCGCGCGGCCCGCCGCTGCGCAGCACGACGGTCTCGTCGTCCGCGTAGACGACGAGGCCCTCGTGGCGCTTGCCGTTCTCGAGCTCGACGACGTCCTGAGTCCGCGCCGCCAGCGCGAGCAGCAGGACCCAGGCCGCGACCGCGCTCGTCCTCATGGTCCGAGTATAGCGAGCCTCCGCCGTCGGGTTCGCGCCGACCGCGCCGACCGCACGCGCGCACGCGCGCGTGCGGGTTCGGGTGCGGGTGCGAGACCGCGCGGCGCTTCGCGGGTTGCCCGGAGGCGAATCCGATGAGCATCGAGGTCTTCGCCTCCCACGCGCCCGACGCCTGCCGCGAGCGCGGCCTCGTGCTGAAGGCCGTCGGCATCGACCACAGCATGGTGCAGGTGCCCGGAGGCTTCCGCTTGATCGTGTCCGAGCACGACGCCGAGCGCGCCATGGCCGAGCTCGTCCAGTACGAGCGCGAGAACCGCGGCTTCCGGCCCGCTCGCAGCGCCCCGCTGCCGACCGCCGACGTGCGGCCGGGCGTCGCTGCGTACTGCGCCATGTTGATCCTCGGCTACGTCGCCAGCGTGCAGTGGCCCACGGCCCTGCGCGCGGGCCGCGGAGAGGCGCAGGCGGTGCGCGACGGCGAGGTGTGGCGCTGCGCGACCGCGCTGATGCTGCACGCGGACCTCGGGCACCTGATCGGCAACCTGTTCTTCGGCGCCCTGTTCGGCGGCCTGCTGACGCACGTGGCCGGCAACGGCGTGGCGTGGGCCACGGTGCTGTCGGCCGGTCTCCTCGGGAACCTCGCCAACGCCTGGCTGCACGCGCCGCCCTACTCCTGGATCGGCGCGTCGACCGCCGTGTTCGGAGCGCTCGGCGCCCTGATGGCCCTGCAGCGCACGCAGCGCGAGTTCCTCGAGCTGAAGCCGGCGCACCGCTACGGGCCGGTCCTGGCCGGCTTCGTGCTGCTCAGCTACCTCGGCATGTCCGGGGAGCGCACCGACGTCGTGGCGCACCTCACCGGATTCGCGAGCGGCGCCGCGCTCGGTTTCGCGTACGGTGGTCGCGGCCGGCCGTTTCGCCCCGGGCGACGCGCGCAGGTCCTTCTGGGAACGGCGGCGGCGGCTCTGGTCGCGCTCGCCTGGACGCTCGCGACGACTTGACGATGAACACTCCTCTCGAGACGACGGCCCCGCGCTCCAGGCGCCTGTCGGGCCCCACCCGGATCTGCCTGACCTTCGCGCTGCTGTGCGGCTGCTCCTCACCCGGCCCGGAGCGGCTGCACGAGCTGTTCGAGACCGAGTGGGAGGAGCGCCTCGCGCACGACCCGCTGCTGGACCCCTCGACCGGCCCGAAGCAGGGGCAGCCCGCGCTGCGCGACGTGTCCGTGCCGGTGCTGGCCGCCCGCGCGAAGCGCGCCCGCGAGCTGCTGGACGAGCTGCACGAGATCGATCGCGACGACCTCGCGCTGCGCGACCGCATCGACTACGCCGTTTTCGAACGCCAGCTCTCCGACCGGCTCTCCGCCTTCGAGTTCGGCCACCACCTGATCCCGATCACGGTCGACGACGGGTTCCACATCGCCTTCGCGCGCCTGCCGCAGGAGTCGCCGCTCGACTCCGTCGCCGACTACGACCGCTACATCGCGCGTATGCGCGCCTTCCCGGCCTACGTCCGCCAGCACATCGAGCTCATGCGCCGCGGCATGGAGGCGGCGCGCGTGATGCCGCGCGTCGTGCTCGAAGGCTACGAGGTCACCATCGACTCGCACATCGTCGACGAGGTCGTCGACAGCGTGTTCTGGGATCCGTTTCGCGAGTTCCCGCCGGCCGTGCCCGCGACCGAGCACCCGCGGCTGCTGCGCGAGGGCCGCGCCGCCATCCTCGACGGTGTCGTCGTGGGCTACCGCCAGCTCCTGCGCTTCTTCGCCGCGGAGTACGAGCCGAACGCGCGCACGACCGTCGGTGCGCTCGACATGCCGGGCGGGCTCGAGTACTACGACTGGCTGATCCGGCACTTCACGACGCTCGAGCTCTCGGCCGCGGAGATCCACGGCATCGGCGTCAGCGAGGTCGCGCGCATCCGCGCCGAGATGGACGCGGTCATCTCCCGCGTCGGGTTCGACGGCGACTACGCCGCGTTCCTCGAGTTCCTGCGCACGGACCCGCAGTTCTACGCCGGCTCGCCCGAGGAGCTGCTGCGCGAGGCCTCCTTCATCTGCAAGCGCATGGACGCGCAGCTCCCGAAGCTCTTCGGCAAGCTGCCGCGCGCGCCCTACGGCGTCGCGCCCGTCCCGGACCACCTCGCGCCGAAGTACACCGGCGGGCGCTACGTCGGAACCAGTCCCGGCAGCACCGAACCGGGCTGGTACTGGGTGAACACGTACGCGCTGGAGAGCCGGCCGCTGTACGTGCTCACGGCGCTCTCGCTGCACGAGGCGGTCCCGGGCCACCACCTGCAGGGCGCGCTGGCGGCCGAGTCGGACGAGGCGCCGCCGTTCCGCCGCAGCTCGTACATCTCGGCCTACGGCGAGGGCTGGGCGCTGTACTGCGAGTGGCTCGGCCAGGAGGTCGGCATGTACGCCGACCCGTACCAGGACTTCGGCCGCCTCACCTACGAGATGTGGCGCGCGTGCCGCCTCGTGGTCGACACCGGGATCCACGCCATGGGCTGGACGCGGCAGGAAGCGCTCGACTACCTGTCGGAGAACACCGCGCTGTCGCTGCACGAGTGCGGGACGG
>CAYGPA010000130.1:7391-11305 GCA_964351535.1 uncultured Planctomycetaceae bacterium | reverse complement strand
CAGGCGCCGAGAGGCGGCCGCAGGCCGCCGGTTGTGCTGTTTCGGCTGCGTGCTCATGAATCGTTCGGGCTAACCGGCGAGGCCTGCGCGGGCCGCGCTCGCTCGAGCGCGGCTCGCTGCGCTCCTCCGCGGATCGGGCCCGCCGCGGATCAGGAAGGATCGTCGACGGCGATCTCGAGCCGCAGCGCGCGAATGCGCTGGCGCACGGGATCGGTCCAGGCGAACACCGCATCGCTTCCCAGGGCTCGCAGGCGACCGAGGCCGGCGCGGCCGGGATCCTCGCACGGCGCGAGCGGGAGCGCGCGGCCGAGCTCGCCCTCGGCGGTCACGCGTCGCAGGCGCCACTCGCCTGCCTCGCGCTCGACCTCGAGCCAGCTCACGAGCAGCGAGTCGTCCGGGAGGAAGGTCAAGTCCACGCGCCCCTGCGGCATCTGCTCGGCGACGGCCACGGGCTCGTCGAAGCTGCGGCCGCCGTCGTGCGAGACCGCCGTGAGGACGCGGGGACGGCCGTCGCGGGAGACGCCGAGCCACGCCAGCGCCACGCGGTCGCCGCGCACCGCGAGAGCCGGGCCCTCGCCGATGCAACTCGCTCCGGGCCAGCCGTCCTCCGCCACCACGACCGGGTCCCCCCAGGCACCCGCGCGTCCGCGGACCAGCACGACGTCGCGCACGCGACGCTCGCGCCGCACGCGGAAGGCCGTCAGGAGGTCGCCGTTGGCGGCGCGCACGGAGGCGGGCGCACAGCCGGGGCACGGGAAGTGGTGCAGGTCGCCCTCCTCCGCAATGCCCTCGCGGGGATGGAAGCGCGTCCAGCGCAGCACGGCCGAGCCGTCGGCGCCGCCGCGCCGCTCGGACGGGCCCTCCATCCAGGTCGCGTCGACCCAGCCGTCGGCGTCGGGAACGAGCGACGTGAAGCCGTTGCACGAACGACCCAGGGCGCGGTTCAGGCGCGCGACCGGCGTCCAGCTGACGCCGCCGTCCTGCGTGACGGAGACGCGCAGGTCGGTCGCGAGCGGCAGGCCCGGACGCAGCGTCCGGTAGTGGGCGAGCAGGTCGCCGCTGGCGCTCGGCAACACCGCGGGCACGTCCACGTCGTCCAGCAGCCAGCGCGCGCCGCTCGCGGCCTCGGCCGCGTCGTGAAAGCCCTCGGCGTCGAGGAGCGCGTAGCGCAGCGCGGTGCGCTGCGGCGAATCGATCGACGTCGCGAGCCACGAGAGCAGCAGCTCACCGTCGGGTGTCGAGATCAGGCGCGGGCCGTGGCTCGGAGCGACGGCCGGCACCGTCAGCTCGACCGCGACGATGCTGCCCGGTGAACGGAGCAGAAGCTCGGACCCGCGAGCTTCGTGGAAGCACGCGGTCAGCGCGGCGCAGGCCAGCAGGCCGACGCTCGAGCACACGATCTTCCCCGGAGCCCTCCTCAGAACTCCGAAAGGGGTCGCAAGTCCCTTCATCCCCTCCACTCCTCGGGCCACTCTTCGGGCACCCTTCGGCGATCCGGCGGCGATCCGGACCGGACCGCCGTCGTTTGCCGCGCAGCACGCCGTCGCCTCGAACGTGTCGAGGACGGAGGCAAAGCATCGCAGCGAGACCAGAAACCGGAACGCGGGTGCGGTCGGCAAGGTGACGTCGCAAGCGCGTCCCCTACGAGCTCTTCCAGGGTTTCCATCGGCGGGGATCCGAACCCCTGAACCCGAAAACGGGAAAAGCACGCCGACGCGAAGCAGGAATCGCGCGAGAACTTCGCGCCTACGAAAAACGCCCCGTGGCCTGGGAGGGCCGGGGGCGTGTCGGACGGCGGCGCGAAGCGCTCAGGTGCCGCGCTTCTTCGCCTTGAGCCGGGCCAGGACCTTCCCGGAGCCCATGCCCATCTTGCGAACGCGCTTGACGCCCTTGTTGACGCCACCGCCTTTGACTTGGGACTTGGCCATGATTCGAACTCCTGCGAGGGGTTGCTCGCCGGGGTGCCCGGCGAATCGGGGCAGAGATTAGAGCGGCTGGATCGACGCGACGCAAGCGGCCGTCGCGGAGCCGGGCGCAGGGCGCCGTCAGGGCTCGTCGCCGATGTAGCCCAGGGCCTGCAGGGCGTCGGTGTTGATCTGCCCTCCGGAGGCGCCCCCCTCCTCCGGGCCCCAGGCGGCCCGCAGGGTCTCGAGGTCCCCGGCCAGCTCCTGCACGAGCTCCGGGTGCTCCGCGGCCACGTCCACGAGACCCACGGCGTCGGTCGTGAGGTCGAACAGCTCGTAGCGAAGCTCGCCGTCGTCCGGCCCGAGGCGCACGAGCTTCCAGGTGTCGCGGTAGAGCGCGAGGCGCACGTCCGTCTCGTCGAAGTGGTCGCGATCCTCGACGAGGACGCGCCGCTCCGCCGGGAACGGCTGGTCCAGGAGGTCGCGGCCCAGCAGGTGCTCGGGGCGGTCGGCGCCCGCCAGCGCCAGGATCGTGGCCGCGACGTCGACGCCGCTGACCGGATCCGGCCGGCGCGCTCCCGCGAGGTCCGGACGGGCCGGGGCGCGCACGAGGAGCGGGATGCGCAGCTGCGGCTCGAGGATCCCGTCGTGCCCGTACTCCCCGCCCTCGCCGAACGCCTCGCCGTGGTCCGAGGTCACGACGACCCCCGTGCGCGAGAGGTCGAGCTTCGCGAGGAAGGCCTCGACGTCCCGGTCGAGCTTCCACATCTCGGCGTCGTACAGGTCCAGCAGGTAGCGATCGTCGCGCGCGTCCGGCGCGTAGCCCTTCACGTAGTCGTCGCTGCGGAAGAGGTACCCGTCCATCGGCCCGTCGTAGGGGCGCACCCACTTCGCGGCGGCCTCCGCGGGCGGCACGAAGGGCCAGTGCACGTCGTACATGTTGACCATGCAGAACCAGGGCTCGTCGCCGCCCTCGCGGATCCAGCGCTCGGCGCTCGCCAGCACGTCGCCCGCGGGGCGCTGGAAGTCCTGGAACCAGTGCGGCAGGCCGTCGAAGCGCAGCGCGTCGAAGGTCTTCGCCAGCACGGCCTGCACGTCGTGCACGAGCGCCCAGGCGTGCGTGTCCGCGACCGGCGGGTCGACGAGGTCGTCGTAGGCGTCGAAGCCGACGTCGATGCCCGTGCGCGCCGAGAGAACGGCCGTCCCGACGAACCCGCCCGTGCGGTAGCCGTGCTTGCGCAGCAGATCGGCGACGGTCGGCGTGCGCACCGGATCGTAGCTCTGGCGCGTCAGGCGCGCGCCGTGATGCGACGGGTAGACGCCGGTGAACATCGAGAGGTGCGAGGTGAACGTGAATGTCGAGGCCGAGCGCGCGTTCTCGAACGTCGTGGCCTGCTCGGCGAAGCGCTCCAGCCACGAGGTCGTGTCGCGCTCGTAGCCGTAGACGTTCAGGGACGGCGAGCGCGTCGTGTCCCAGACGAGCAGCAGGATGTTCGGCGCGCCGTCGGGCGCCGCGGGCCGCTCGCGCGTCTCGCCGAGCGACACGGTGGACAGCAGCGCCGCCGCGGCCAGCACGAGGGCGCCGAGCCCCGCGGCCGCCCGCCCCGCGCGCCAGCTCGACGTGAGGCGTCCGCCGAGGACGACCAGCAGGGTCAAACCCAGCGCGACCCCGCCCACGGCGAGCCACGGGGTCGGCGAGCGCAGCGCGCTCGTGTCGGCGTTGATCCCCGTGTAGCGGTCGAGCACGCGATGAGCGAGCACGGGGAACACGGCCCAGGCCAGGAGATGCAGGTAGGCGGGCACGCCGCGCCGCGGCTCGACGCCGCGCCGCAGCAGCGCGTCGACGGCGCGCGCCGGCACGAGCGCCAGCGCCGCGAAGACGAGCCAGAGCAGGACGGTCTGCCCGAACAGGGCCGGCGTCGGCTCGCGGTAGGCGAACGCCTGCCGCACCAGCGCGGCGTCGACCGCGGCGGCGGTCAGGGCGACGAGCGGGAGACAGCGGAGGTAGGT
>CAYGPA010000130.1:0-7291 GCA_964351535.1 uncultured Planctomycetaceae bacterium | reverse complement strand
GGTCAGGACGACTCGCCCGGGGGCCCGCCGCCGCGGCGGCGGAACGGACCGACGAGGTCGATGCCGAGGTAGGCGAGCGCCCCGAGGACCAGACCGGCCGCACCGGCCTCGTCGAGGTTGCCGACGATCGGCAGGTTGTCGGGCAGGAGCTCGAGGAGCCCCATCGTCGGGTTGATCAGGTAGAGCACGCCGAGCCCCAGACCGATCCAGGCGCCCAGCGTGCCGCTGGCGGTCCGCGCCCGCAGCCCGCGGCCGCGATCGTCCTGCGGTGTCGGAGGCGAACCGGACGGAGGCGCCTCGGTCATCGGGCGTCCGCGGGCGCGACCTCGACGGCCAGGGACGCGCCGGGGATGTCCTCGGCCAGCGCGCGCGGCATGTCGTTGGGATGGGAGAGCGCCCACGACACGAGGTCGTGGATGCGCACGGCCACGTCGGGCGCTTCGGCGCGCGTCGCGAAGCGCGGGATCTCGCGCGCGTTCTCGCCCTCGGGCTCGCCGCGACCGAGCAGGCCGGGGTGCGGGAGGTCGACCACGACCCGCATGCCGTCCTGCCGCGCGATGTCCTGGGGCAGCGCGGCCAGGTCGAGACCGTAGAGCTCCGGGCCCGCGGGATCGCCGTCCTCGACCGCGTGGCTGACGAGCCACGGCATGCGCGGCGACAGGCGCAGGAACTGCAGCCGGTTGTGGATCTGCGGCCCGCCGTACTTCAGCCAGGCGCCGACGCGTCCCATGGGCTCGGTCGGGGCCTCGCTCGCCTGGCGGTCGAGCTCGCGCGCGACCTCCGGCGCCTTCCAGCGGAAGAACGCGCTGGACGCCCCCAGGCCGACGAGGATCAGCAGGAACATCAGCAGCAGGCCGCCGATGCGCGCCTCGCCGGCGCGGCGGCGCTCCGGCCGCGCGGCTGCGGAGGCGTCGCGGGGCTTCTGTCGAGGAACGCGCATGGGCGCATTGTCGACCGTCCGCGGGCAGAGTTCCACCGCGCGGAGGCCGGAGACTCGCGGGGTGCCGCCGAGGATCCGGCGTCGGTCGACGGGGCCTTCCCCGCAGGGTGCGGGGACGACGCGGTTGCGCCGCGATCCACGGAGGAGCCGCGACGCCGCCGCGGGCGACCGGGCGGCGCGACCCGGGTTTCGAACCGCGGAGACCCGCCACCGGCGGGTCCGTCGCGGGCCGGCGCGGCGCAGCGCATTTGTGCTCGGGCCCCGCGTGGACGAGGATGACCGTGGAATGGCACGCCTCTCCCCCTCGAACGCGCGCCCGCAGCGGCGCCCCGCACCGCGGTCCGAGCGACTCCGGATGGCTCCCGCCCGGCCCCTCGAGCGCTCGCCGCTCGGGGCGGCGCTCCTGCTCGCGGCCGTCGCCGCGTGCGGCGGCGGGTCCGTCGAGACCATGCGGGTGCGCGCCGTGCACCTCGAGCTCCTCTTCGGCGACGTGCCGGTCGAGACCCGGGGCCCCGAAGGAGCGCCGCCCGGCCTGGACGTGTTGACGCCTTCCTACTACCCCTCGAGCGACCCCGCGCTCGAGACCGGCGACATGCCGGCGCTGCTCCTTCCGGCGCCCGGCAAGGCGGAGTTCGCCGTACCCGACGATCGGACGGGCGAGCTGACGCTGCGCGCGTGGACCGGGATCGACGCGTCGGTCGCCGCGGCGCTGCCGGCGGACGCTCCGGTGTCCGTCGCCTTCCGCGTGACCGTCGCGGGCGAGGTCGTGCACGAGGAGACGCGCGAGGTCCACGGCGAAGGTCCCGGCGAGCGACGCGGCGCCGAGCGCGCGTGGCGCGCGATCGGCGGTCCGAGCGGCCTGACGGTGCGCCCCGGCGAGCACGTGCTCCTCGAGACCGAGGTCGTCGCGGGCGTCGCGCCGGGTCCGCTGCGGCTGGGATTCGGCGGTCTGTACCTCGAGCAGTACGAGGAGCGGCCGCGCGAGCGCGCCACGCGCGAGCGCCCCAACGTGCTGTTCGTCGTGATGGACACGCAGCGCGCCGACCGTCTGGGCCTGCACGGCCACGGGCGCGACACCTCGCCCGCCGTCGACGCGCTCGCCGCCCGCGGGACGTCCTACACGCAGGCCTACGCGACCTCCTCGTGGACGTGGCCCTCGACCGCCTCGCTGCTGACCGGACTGCGGCCCGAGGAGCACGGCGTGACGAGCAACCGCTCCTGCTACCTCGCCGGCGCGCTCGAGACGCTGCCCGAGGCGCTGCAGCGCAGCGGGTACACGACCGCCGGGATCTCCGGCAACCCGCTGATCGTGCCGCGCCAGAACTTCGACCAGGGCTTCGAGTTCTTCGATCACGGCAACCGCTTCCGCAAGGGCGACGTGCTCGTGCCCAGGGCCGTCGAGTGGCTCGAGGAGCACGGCGAGCACCGCTTCTTCCTCTACGTGCACCTCACCGACCCGCACACGCCGCACCTGCCGCGCGCCCAGGACCTCGAGCGCTTCGGCGCCGTCGAGCCGGAGGACTTCCCGCGCTACGACGACCCCGCGGCGCAGGACGCGGACGGCTTCGAGATCTACGCCAAGCGCCTCCTGAACGGCGAGGGCCGCGGGCCGGCGGGCGAGCCGCGGCCGGAGGAGGTCGTGCCCGAGGACCACGCGCGCTGGATGCACGACTGCTACGACGCCTGCGTGCGCACCGGCGATCACTGGGTGGGCGAGCTGCTCGCCGCGGTCGAGCGGCTCGGGCTCGCGGAGAACACGCTGATCGCCTTCACGAGCGACCACGGCGAGGAGCTCCTGGACCGCGGCCTGCTCGCCCACGGCCACACGCTGCACGGCGAGCTCGTGCGCGCGCCGCTCGTGCTCGCCGGCCCCGGCGTCGCGGCGGGCGTGCGCAGCGACGTGCCCGTGTCGAACCGCCACCTCGCCGCGACGCTCGCGCGCGTCGGCGGCGCGCGGCTCGACAACGGTTCGGACTTCGCGCAGCGCGACCTGCGCACGCCCGAGGCGCTGCCGCTCGAGGCCGTGTCGTTCTCGACGGAGAAGGGCTGGTGGAACGGCCACAAGGGTCAGGCCCTGCACGGCATCCGCACGGAGCACTGGATCCTGCACCACGCGCCGACCGGCGCGCCCTGGGGCGTCGACGCGCCCGCGGAGGGCGGCCAGACGCGCCTGTACCGCGCCGCGGACGAAGGCGAGCTCGCCGACGTCGCCGCGGAGGAGCCGGGCGTCGTCGAGACGCTGCTCGACGTGATCGCCGCGCGGCGCGCGGCCGCGGAGGCGGTGCGACCGCGCGCGCACCTCGGAGCCGGAGCCGGGCTGCAGGGGCTCCTCGACGGACTGGGCTACACCGAATCCAGCGAGCCCGAAGCGTCCAGCGAGCCCGAAGACCGATGATCCTCAAGCGCCGCATCTTCGTGGGCGACGTCCAGGGCTGCCGCGAGGAGCTCGAGCGGCTGCTGGACGAGCTGAACTTCGACCCCTCCGCCGACGAGCTGCACCCGGTCGGCGACGTGGTCAACCGCGGACCCGACTCGCTCGGCTGCCTGCGCCTCCTGCGCTCGATCGAGGCGGGCGGCGTGCTGGGCAACCACGACCTGCACCTGCTGCGGGCGTCGACCGGCGAGCGCGAGCTCGGCAAGCGCGACACGATCCAGGACGTGCTCGCGGCGCCCGACCGCGACGTGCTCCTCGAGTGGCTCGGCGCGCGGCCCTTCGTGCGCGCCTGGAGCGACGCGATCTGCGTCCACGCCGCGCTGCACCCCGCCTGGGACGATCCCGCGGCGCGGCTCGACGGCCTGTCGTGGCGCGAGCAGCACCCCGACACGAGCTTCGCGACGCGGGCGCGCTACTGCACGCGGAAGGGCCAGGTGCCCCCGAGCGACTGGCCGCCCCCCTCCAAGCCCTTCCGTCCGTGGTACGAGGTCTACCGCGAGGCCCACCCCGACGCTCCGACGATCGTGTTCGGGCACTGGTCGCGCGGCGGCCTCGTCGTGCGCCCCGGCGTGCGCGGCCTCGACACGGGCTGCGTCTGGGGCAAGCAGCTCACGGCCTGGCTGCCGGACGAGGATCGCCTGGTGCACGTCGACGCGGCGCGCGTGTACTCGCCGATGTCGCAGCCCTGAGGCGCTGCTCAGAAGAGCGACACGCGCGAGCCGTCGCCGAGGACCAGCGCCGGCTGCGGCGCGCGCTGCTCGAACCCCGCCCACGAGCGCAGCTGCGGCGCGGCGACGAACGCGCGCGCCGTCGACGGGTCGTCGGAGACCGGCACACCCGCGGAGCCGCCGGCGGGCCACGCCGCGAACACCGTGCGCCAGGCCACGTCGCGGTCGCGCGCCCGCAGGTGGACCGGGTCGAGGCCGTACCACTCGCGCCGCAGGTCGACGGTGGCCACCCCGCGGCGCGCGAAGAGCTCGCGCAGACCGGCGTCAACGGCGTCGACGTCCGCCAGGATGCGCGCGCGGTCGATGCGTCGGAACGGATACAGCGTGCGCGCGACCGCGTGGAACAGCCACGGCGGCAGCGACGCGGCGTTCCCGGGCGGAAAGAGCGCCGCCACGCTTTGCGCGCCGACCGCCTCGAGCCGCTCGAGGCCCTCGGCGACCCACGCGAGGATGCGCTCGGGACGCGCGCCGTAGACGATGTCGTTGCCGACGTCGGCGATCAGCGCGTACGTCGGCAGGGGCTCCGCCTCCCGCAGCTCCGCCCACAGCCCGCACTCGAGGATGCCCGGCAGGGAGCGCAGCACCACCGTCGAGCGCGCGCCGTAGGAGCGTCCGGCGCCCGTCGCGACGAGGAACTCGAGCGGCGCGCCGAGGCGCTCGCGCGCGAGGCGCAGCGCCGAGGGCAGGGCGCGTCGCAGGTTGCTCGCGCCGAGCAGCACGGCGCGGGCCCGGGGTTCTTTGGGGTGCGTCAAGACCGGGGAGCTTCGCGCGGAGGGTCCCAGACGGGCTCGCCGCGCAGTTTCCGCTCGCGTCGGCGCGGGCCCTATCGTACGAACCAGCGTCCTCGATTCTCCACCTGCACACCCCCGTAGAACATGATCTCCACTCGCACCCGTGGGTCGCGAGGCGCCTGGTGGGCGCTCGCGCTGCTGCTCGCCTCCTGCTCGAAGAACGAAGGCGCCCCGACCGGCGCGGGTTCGGAGCCGGGCTCCGACGCCGCCCACGGCGAGCCCGAGGTCACGCCCGCGATGCTGCGCCAGCGCGAGCTGGCCGCGGTGCACTTCTTCGAGGACGCGCGCGAGCAGGCCCGCCGAGCGCTGGCCCCGCTGGTCGAGGGCGACGACGCGGCGGTGTCCGACCTCGTCGCGGCGGCCACGGTCGAGCTCCTGGCGGCGGACGTGGACGCCGCGCGCGGCTTCCTCGAGCGCGCCGCCGCGAAGCAGCCGGACGACCCGGCCGTGAACTACAACCTCGCGCGGCTGGCGGAGTACGAGGTCGACTTCGAGACGGCCAGGACGTTCTACGAGCGCGCGCACGCCGGCGCGCCCGACGACGTGCCGACGACGATCCACCTGGCCCAGGTGCGCGAGGACCTCGGCGATCCGCAGGGCTCCGAGGAGCTCCTGCGCGAGGTCGTCGCGCTGGGCGTCGACGAGGCCGGGGCCTGGTACGCGTCGGCCATCTACCGCCTGGGTCGGCTGCTCGTGCAGGCGGGCCGCGAGGACGAGGCGCAGCCCTTCCTCGACGAGTTCAACGAGCTCGACGGCCGCGGCGTGAAGGCGCCGGGCTCGAAGGCCTTCGAGCTGGGCACCTTCGGCCTGATCCATCACCCGCGGCCGCGCGGCAACCGCGCGCGGCCGAGCCGGCCGCCGGAGTTCGCCGCGCGCGACGACTTCCTGCACACGGCCGGCACGGACGGCGCGACGGTCGCGGACGTCGACAACGACCTGGACCTCGACGTCGTGAGCTTCGGGGCAGGCGGCGTCAGCGTGGCCCTCGCCGGCCCCGACGGATGGACGGCGCAGAGCGCCGGGACCGACGCGGCCGAGTTCGTGCTGCCGTTCGACCTCGGCAACGACGACGACCTGGACCTGCTCGTCGTCCGCGACGGAAAGCTCGCGATCCTCGAGGCCCTGACGCCCGACGCCGCCACGATCGAGTGGCGGCCGTGGAAGGGTCGGCTCCCCGCCGTCCGGGGCCGCGTGCGCGACGTGACCGCGGTCGACTACGACCACGAGGGCGACCTCGACCTGCTGCTGGTCGGCGACTTCGGCGCGCGGCTCTTCCGCAACGACGGCGCCGCGGCCGCGGGCGGTGGGTTCACCGACGCGAGCGCCGATGCCTCGCTCCCGGACTCCGGCGACTTCACCTGGTGCGAGGTCGAGGACCTCGACACCGACCGCGACGTCGACCTGCTGTTCGGCGGGCCCGGCGGGACGGTGTGGATGGACAGCCTGCGCGCGGGGCGCTTCGCCGACGTGTCCGAACGCATCGAGGGCGGCCTGCGCACGTCCGTGCGCCCCATCGTGGCCGACCTCGACGGCGACGCGCGGCCCGACGTCTGGGCGGCCGTCGACGGCCCCGACGGCTCCAGCGGCAAGCGGGGCGCGCTGTGGCTCGGTCGACCCTCGACGAAGCTCGCGCGGCGCGCGGACTACGCGCCCGAGCTCGGCGCGGTCGCGCGGACGTTCGCGGTCGACCTGGACCTCGACGGTTCGCTGGACGCGCTGTGGACCGACGGCGAGGGCGCGCTGCGCGGACGCCTGGCCGTGGGGCTCGAGCAGGAGGCCGCCTTCGCGCTCGAGGACGCCGGTCCGGTCGTCGCCGTCGCGGACCTCGACGCCGACCTCGACCACGACCTGGTCACGGCGAGCGCCGGCACGGTCGGCGTGCGCACCGGCGACGGATCGGGCGGCAACGCCGTCCTGCTCGGCTACCGCGGCCTGAAGGACAACCGACGCGCGATCGGCATGGTGCTCGAGCTGCGCGCGGGCGACGTCTACCGCCGCATCTTCTGGCGCGGGACGCAGCAGCTCGTCGGCGTCGGAAGCGCGGAGAAGACCGACTGGCTGCGGCTCGTGTGGCCCAACGGCGTGTCGCAGTACGTGCTGCGCAGCGACCTCGGCGACCGGCGCTCGGCGCCGGACTCCGACAGCGAGATCCTGCAGTCCGAGGGCCTCGTGGGCTCCTGCCCGGTCCTCTGCCCGCGGCACGGATCGACCTACGCGTTCGTCAGCGACGTGCTCGGCATCACGCCCCTGGGTCTGCCGATGGCGCCCGGCGTGCTGGTGCCGCCCGACCACGACGAGTACGTGCTGGTGCGCGGCGAGCAGCTCGTTCCGAAGGACGGCCTCTACGAGCTGCAGTTCACCGAGGAGCTGCGCGAGGTCACCTACCTCGACCGCGTGC
>CAYGPA010000129.1:0-11317 GCA_964351535.1 uncultured Planctomycetaceae bacterium | reverse complement strand
GCCTCGTCGGCCGGCTCGTAGTCGGCGGCCACGGTCGTGATCACCGGCGTGAAGATCCAGGTGAAGGGCGGAAAGCCGTACCAGTAGTTCTCCGTCGACGACTGGATGATGCGGACGCGATCGCCGCCCTCCGCGCCGATCTCCTTGGTCAATTCGTCGATCATCCCGTCGATGTTCGTGCCGCCGGCGATCTTGAGCACGACGAACAGGTTCAGGCCGACGTTCGAGGTGGACTTGACCCAGACGGGCTCGCCGTTCGGACCGACCGTCTCGTTCCAGTGTGTCGCCGTCGAGTGGAAAGCGCAGCCGGCGCACAGTGCGGAGGCCAGCAGGGCGGAGAGGAGATTGCGTTTCAAGGTTCGGGCTCCTGTGGGAAAGGTTCAAGGGGGTACGGAGTCGAGACGACTCGCTCCGGACTCGGCGGCCGAGACGGGAGCGAGTCGTCCCGACTAGCCGAAGTACTCGTCGAGTCGTGCCTGTGCATCGGGGCCGAACAGGATCTCGGCGGCCTCGAGCATCCCCGCCGACTGCGCGAGGTCTTCGCGCCTGCGGACGAGGGCCAGCTTCGAGCGGCGGCGCAGGAAGTCCTCGAGGCGCACGACCATCTCCGCGCGAGCGGCGAACTCCAGCTCGCAGCGGCGGTACTGGGCGCCCTGGATCACGGGGTCGCACAGGCTCGGGTCGCGGCCGACGTCCTCGAGCATCGCGAAGGCCTTGGTGCCGTAGCGGCGCCACAGGCGCGTGGACGGGCGCTCGTACAGCGAATCGCCGGCCTGGCGATCGAGGCCCGTGCGCAGCGCCTCGCGATAGAACTCGTCGCGGACCGCGCGCGGCGGCTCGCCGTACCAGCGACCGGGCTGTCGCTGGACGGGCAGGCCGAAGCCCTCGACGGCTTCCACGACCTCGGCGCCGACGTTCAGGCAGTCCGTGAGCTTGCCGCCGAAGATGCTGAGGCACCGGCGCTCCTCGTCGACGTCGATCACGTGCTTGCGCGAGAGCTGCAGCCACTCGGCGGAGGCGTCGTCGCCGCCGCCCTCGACGACCAGCGGGCGGACGCCGCAGCGCTCGGACACGACGTCGGACGGACCGAGGGGCCGCTCGAGGCGCAGGCGCGCGTTCACGTTCTCGAAGAGGAAGCGGCGATCCTCGTCGGTCACCGTCGCCTCGGGTCGCTCGACGCGCGTGTCCGTCGTGCCGATGACCGAGCGGTTGCCCATCGGAATCACGAAGTACATGCGGCCCGTCACGTCGAAGAACGTCAGCACGTGCTCGTGCGGCGTCACGCGGTCGACGATGAGGTGGATGCCCTTCGAGAAGACGTGCCGCGCGTCCGTCTCGACGCCGCTCTCGCGGTTCAGGTCGTCGACGTAGGGCCCCGCCGCGTTGACGAGGACGCGGGCGCGGATGTCGAACTCCTCGCCCGTCAGGCGCTCGACCGCGCGCGCGCGCCAGAGGCCGTCGGACCCGCGCGAGCAGCTCTGGATGCCGACGTAGTTGGCCGTCGCGGCCCCGTGGTTCAGCGCCGCGCGCACGAACCCGAACACGAAGCGCGTGTCGTTGTCGCGCAGGTAGGCGTCGGAGTACTCGACGCCGCCGCGCAGGTCGCCGGTGTCGACGACGGGCTCCTCGGCCGCGAGGCGCGCGCGCGTCACGAGCCGCGGGCGGCGCGTGAAGCAGCTTCCGAACAGCCAGTACAGCCAGGTGCCGGCCCACAGCACGGGCAGGCTGCGGCGGAAGCCCAGCGGTCGGCTGTCGAGCGGCACGAGGAAGCGGATCTCCGTGACCGAGTCGGGGAACGCGCGCAGGAGCTCGTTGCGCGCGAGGCAGAGTTTCCGCACGAGGCGGACCTCGCCGTTCTCGAGGTACTTGATGCCGCCCCAGACCAGATTCGACGACTCCTGGCTCGTGAAGCTGCCGAAGTCGTTCGCGTCGACGAGCGCGACCGAGGCGCCGGCCGCCGCGAGTGCGCCCCCGGCCACGGCGCCGTTGATGCCGGCGCCCACCACGAGCGCGTCGAAGGTCCCCCCGCGCAAGCGCTGGAGGTTGGCGTCGCGCAGCGCCGACGACGTACCGCCGAGCGGGCTCAGGTCCACGGCCCCTCCTTCGCGAGCAGCTCGAGCATGCGGTCGGGGCGATCGGTGAACAGTCCGTCGACGCCCAGCTCGAGGATGCGGTGCATGTCGGCGGCCTCGTTGACGGTGTAGACGAAGACCAGGGAGCCCGCGTCGTGGATCTGCTCGACGATCGGGAACGTCACCTGGTCGCGCGCGAGGCTCAGGACGCAGGCCTCCGCGTCCCGCAGGACCTCGGCCGGGCTGCGGCCTCGATGCACGCCGGGGTCGAAGAGCTGCGAGCGTCGGATCTTCGGGTCCAGCATGCGCGCCTGCTCCAGCGCGCGCGGCTCGAAAGACGAGAGCACGACCCGCTCGGCCGCGCCCGCGGCCTTGATGTCGCGGATCGCGAGGTCGACGACCCCGCCGACGATCTGCTCGGTCACGGCCTCCGACTTCACCTCCACGTTCACGAAGAGCTCGGTCGCGACGGCCTGGAGCGCCTCGGACAGGCTCGGGATACGCGCGCCCGCGAAGTGGCTGCCGAACCACGCGCCGGCGTCGAGGCGCCGCAGCTCCTCCCAGGTCCGCGTCGCCAGCGGTCCCGCACCGTCGGTCGTGCGGTCGAGGTCGTCGTCGTGGAAGACGACGACGGCGCCGTCGCTCGAGAGCTGCACGTCGAGCTCGATCATGTCGCAGCCGGCGTCCACGGCGCGGTGGAACGCGTCGAGCGTGTTCTCGGGGGCGAGCCCCGAGAAACCGCGATGGGCGATCACCCGCGGGCGTCCTCCCGGCTGCAGGAAGGCGTCGAGGTCCGAAAAGGCACTGCCCATCGAGGCCGCAGGATAGCGCTTCGCGCCTTCCCGTCGCAGGCGCTGTTTGGAATCCTGGACGCTCCCGCGCTCGCTGGAGGAATCACCATGCCGGCCGACCCGACCTACGTCTTGGCGCTCGACCAGGGCACCACCAGCTCCCGCGCGATCGTCTTCGACGCGCAGGGCGCGGTGGTCGCGCTGGACGCCCACGAGTTCGAGCAGCACTACCCCCACCCCGGCTGGGTGGAGCACGACGCGACGGAGATCTGGGAGGCGCAGCTGCGCGCACTGCACGGCGCGGTGGCGAAGGCGGGCATCCGCTACGACGAGATCGCGGCCGTGGGCATCACGAACCAGCGCGAGACGGCCCTGGTCTGGGACCGCGCGACCGGAGAGCCCCTCCGCCACGCCGTCGTCTGGCAGTCGCGCCAGACGGCCGAGATCTGCGAACAGTTGAAGCGCGACGGCCACGAGGCGCTCATCCGCGAGCGCACCGGACTGTTGATCGATCCGTACTTCTCGGGCACGAAGATCCGCTGGATCCTCGACCACGTCGCCGGAGCGCGCGAGCGAGCCGCCGCGGGCGAGCTCTGCTTCGGCACGATGGACTCGTGGCTGATCTACAAGCTGACGGGCGGCCGCGTGCACGCGACCGACTACAGCAACGCCTCGCGCACCCTCGTGTACGACATCTTCGAGCGGCGCTGGGACGACGAGCTGCTCGCGATCCTGGACGTGCCGCGCGCGATGCTGCCCGAGGTGCGCCCTTCCAGCGGCGCGTTCGGCAGCACCGACCCGTCGCTGACCGGCGGCGTGGCCCTGCCCATCACGGGCGTCGCGGGCGACCAGCAGGCCGCGCTGTTCGGCCAGGCCTGCTTCGAGCCGGGTTCGACGAAGAACACGTACGGGACGGGCTGCTTCCTCCTCATGAACACGGGCGAGGAGCCGCGGCCGTCGGCGTCCGGCCTCCTGACGACCATCGCCTGGGGCCTCGGCGACCGCGTCGAGTACGCCCTCGAGGGCGCGGTCTTCGTGGCCGGCGCCGTCGTGCAGTGGCTGCGGGACGAGCTGGGGATCCTGGAGCACGCGGCCGACTCGGAGCCGCTCGCGCGCTCCGTGCCCGACACCGGCGGCGTGTACGTCGTGCCCGCGTTCACCGGCCTCGGCGCGCCGCACTGGGACCCGAACGCCCGCGGAGCGATCGTGGGCCTGACGCGCGGGTCGAGCCGCGCCCACATCGTGCGCGCCGCGCTCGAGGCGATCGCCTACCAGACCTTCGACATCGTGAAGTGCTTCGAGCGGGACGCGGGCCTCCCGGCCGGCGAGCTCCAGGTCGACGGGGGCGTCACCGCCAACGACTTCCTCATGCAGTTCCAGGCCGACCTGCTGGGCGTCCCGGTTCTGCGACCGCCGGTGCTGGAGACCACGGCGCTGGGCGCGGCCTACCTGGCGGGCCTGGCCGTCGGGGTCTGGGCCGACCGGGACGCCATCCGCGCACAGCGCGGCGCGGCGACGCGCTTCGATCCCCGCATGGACGCCCAGGTGCGCGACGCGCTCGTCTCCGGATGGCACCGCGCCGTCGAGCGCTCGCGGGACTGGGCGCGGTAAGATCGCTCGACCCGGGCCCCTCTCGCGTCCGGACAACGCCCGCCGACGGCCTCCGTTCGGCGAGCCGCACGCCAGAAGGAGACCGAGATGAGTCACGCCCTCGTACGCCGAGCGTCGTCGTGGACCGCCGCCCTGTTCGCCCTCGCGGGGCTCTGCTCCGCACAGACGACCTGGTTCGTCGACGCCGCGGGTACGCCGCCCGGCACGGGCTCCCAGGGGAATCCCTACACGAGCGTGCAGTTCGCGCTCGCGCAGCCGACGACCGTCGACGGCGACACGCTGACGGTCCTCGCGGGCACGTACGCGGAGACCGTGGACTTCCTCGGCAAGGCCGTGCGCGTGGTCTCCGCCTCCGGACCGGCGCAGACGACGATCGACGCTCAGGGCGCGGGCAGCGTCGTCACGTTCGCCTCGGGCGAGACCGCGGCGAGCGTGCTGGAGGGCTTCGCGCTGACCGGCGGCACGGGGACGCCCGGCGCGTCGCTGACGCGCGGCGGCGGCGTGTTCGTCAACGCCAGCGCGCCGACGATCCGCGACTGCGACGTCCACGGCAACCGCGCCGACCGCGGGGGCGGAGTCCACGTGACGGGCGCGGGCGCGGTCACGCTCGAGTCGACGACGGTGCGCGACAACATCGGCGGCAGCGGGACCTTCTCCGCCGACGGGCGCGGCGGCGCGGTCTTCCTCGGAGTCGGCTCCACGCTGACGGCCGCCGGCTCCACGCTGCGGAACAATCGCGCGGGACGCGGCGGCGGGATCGACGCGCTGGCATCGCAGATCGAACTCACCCAGACCTCGCTCGCGGACAACACGGCCTCGGACTTCCTGGCGCCCGGCGAGGGGGGCGGAATCTACGCTCACCACTGCGCGTCGACGCTGGACGGCTGCTCGATCACGGGCAACCTCGCGGAGGGCAGCGGCGCGCAGGGCGGCGGCCTGCGCGTGACGGGCGGAACGACCGACATCGCGAACACGACGATCGCCGGCAACGCCGCGGGCGAGTTCTCGTGCACCGGCCAGTTCGCGGGCACGGGCGGCGGCCTCTACGCGCTCGGGCAGGTCACCGTCACCGCGTCGACGCTCGACGGGAACTTCGGCGCGATCGCGGGAGGCAACGTTTACGGCGAGGGACAGTACACGAGCTGCACGATCGCGAACGGCTGCAGCCAGTTCGGGGCCGGCGTGAACGCCAGCGGGCCGATGACGCTGACCGACTGCGTGGTGGAGGGCAACTCGGCGCTCTCCGGCGGGACCGAGGACTTCGGCGGCGGCGCCTACTCGAACGCCGGCGCGCTGACGCTCGTGGGCTGCACGCTGCGCGACAACCTCGCCTTCGGAGACGGCGGCGGGGCCTTCGGGGCGACGCTCGACGACTGCGAGCTCGTCGGGAACCGGGCGATCGCGCCGGGCTTCGGCTTGGACGCGCTGGGCGGCGGTGCGTACCAGTGCACGCTGACCGACTGCATCCTCGGCGGCAACTCGGCCCTGGGAGACGTGGCCGCGCAGACGCTGCCCGGCTGGGGCGGCGGGACGTACCTCTCGACCGTCACGGGCTGCACGTTCTTCGACAACACCGCGGACGTCGGCGGCGGGGCGGCGCAGTGCGCGCTCGACCGCGTCACCGTCACGCGCAACTCGGCGACCATGGTCGGGGACGGCGTGGATCAGTGCTCGGTGTCGAACTCGATCGTCTGGGGCAACGGCGACGAGACGGGATCGGGCGCCAACGTCAGCTGGTCGGACGTGCAGGGTGGAGCGCTGGGGATGGGGAACATCGACGCGGACCCGCTGTTCTGGTGCCCGCAGATCGACGACTTCTTCCTGATGGCCGCCTCGCCGTGCCGCGACGCCGCCGACCCCGCGCAGACCGACCAGGACGGCTCGCGGCTCGACATGGGCGCGCGGGCGTTCGACCCGGCTCACGAGGTCGCGCCGGTGGCCTACTGCGCGTCGAAGACGAACTCGCTCGGCTGCCTGCCGTTCCTGACGTCCCAGGGCACGCCCAGCCCGACCGAGGCCGGACCGTTCAAGGTCATCGCGAACGACGTGCTGCCCGACGAGTTCGGCACGCTGCTCTACGGCGGCGCCAAGGCGAACGTCCCGTTCCACGGCGGCACGTTCTGCATCAAGTCGCCCTTCGCGCGCGCCAAGACGGTGCCGTCGAAGACCCTGGGGACCGCCCCGTGCGTCGGCCGGCTCTCCTACAACTTCAACCAGCGCATCCGCAGCGGCATCGACCCGGCCTTGACGGTCGGGCACGTCGTCACGGTCCAGTTCCGGCAGCGCGACCCGGCCGATCCCACCGGCTTCGCGGACTCGTTCACGAACGGACTGCGCTTCGTTATTTGTCCGTGAGCCCCGGTACCTTCGGGCACCTTCGGGCTCACTCGAGGCGCTTGGCGTAGATCGCCGCGCCGCGGCGTACGAGCCAGAGTCCGGTGACGGCCTCGGCCAGCTCGAAGGTCACCACGACCTCGGGGTCATCCGCGGCCACGAACTCGTGCTCGCCCTGGTGGACGAGGACGAACTCCTCGCCGTCGGGCAGCATCAGGACGAGCTGATCGGCCGCGTCGCGGACCTCGATCCGGGTGCAGCCCGAGTAGTAGCCGCCGAGGTAGATCGCGCGCTGCTCGGCGGAGAGCGAGGCGTCGCGCAGCTCCGGGTCGGGCATGTCGAGCACGACGCGAGCGATGCGCCGCTGCACGAGGTCGACCTCGATCCCCTCCCCGCGCGCGAGCACGACGATCGTCATGTCGATCGACGGGTAGTACGCGACGAACAGGCGCGCGCCGGCCAGCGCGCCGCCGTAGGAGACGCACTCCGCGTCTCCGAGCGGCGCCAGGTTCGCGCCGAGGCCGTAGTCGAAGGGCGTGCCGTCCTCGAGGCGTTGCTCGCCCGTCCACAGGCGCCAGGCCTCGTCGCCGAAGAGCTCGCGATCGGCGAGCGCGCGCTGGAACGCGAGCACCTCGAGCGGGGTGCTGCACAGGAGCCGCGCGTCGAAGGGCGGCGCGTTGTGCTCGCCGTGGGCGTGGAACTCGCCGCCGACGTAGTTGCCCTCCTCGGCGATCTCGTCGAGGGGAGGGCCCTCCTCGCAGTACACGGTCGCGCGCACGTCGAGCGGGTCGAAGATCGCCTGGCCCAGCGCGTCCGCGACCGACTCGTCCAGGACCTTGGCGACGATCGCGCCGAGGACGACGGCGTCCGAGTCGCTGTAGCGGAAGCACTCGCCCGGCGTCGACTCGAGCGCGAGCTCGGCCAGGGCCTCGAAGAACTCGGCCGAGCCTGCGACGGCGGAGCTCGCGCCCGGGACCTCGGCGACGTCCTCGATCCGGGGCAGGCCCGAGGTGTGCGCGAGCACGTGGCGCAGGCTCACGACGTCGTCCCCGAAGTCGAGCGCGGGAACGAAGTTCTTCACCGGGGCGTCGAGCTCCAGCTCGCCGTCCTCGACCAGCTTCAGCGCGGTGACGGCGAGGAACGTCTCGAGCAGCGCACCGACGCGATAGCGGCTCTCGGCGCTCGCGGGTTCGCGGTCGTGAAGGTCCGCGTAGCCCCAGCCGTCGGCCAGCAGCACCTGGCCGCCGACGTCGACGACGACGGACATGCCGACCTCGCCCTGGGCCTCGACCTCTTCCTGGGCGACGGCGGAGATCCGCGCGACGAGCTCGTCGTCCGCGACGCCCGGAGCGATGGTCCACAGGCCGGAGAGTGCGAGCAGGGAAACGATCAGGCGCGTCATCGGAACTCCTCCTGACGGCCGCCGCTAGCGCGTAGGGCGGGGGTGGCTCGGAAACGGGGGACGCCACGATTCGACACCCGCAGGGCGTAGCAGCCCATGCGCCGAAGTTCGGAACGTGGAACTCTCGAGGTCGTAGCCGCTCAGGTCGGGCGCGAGAGAACGCCCCAGGTCCCGAGGACCGCGCCCAGGCCGATCAAGCAGCCGCCGCCGAGGATGAAGAGCACGAACGTGTCCGGCTTCGCCTCGAGCTGACTGAAGAGCGCCACGAGCTCGCCGGCGATCAACAGCAACGCGCCGACGCGAATCAACCGGTCAGGGTGTCTGGAGCGCATTCCCGAGCTCATCGGTCTTCCTCCTGCTCCGCGTCCGCCGCGGAGTCGCCGGGTACGGACTGATAGCGTTCCTTCTTGGTCGGCGGGAGCGGGAACTCCGCGCCCGCGCGGGCCTCGCTCACCGCGCCCTCCTCCACTCCGTGCGCCGGCGCGTGGCAGTCGAGGCAGGAGACCTCGTCGCTGCGGAACTCGGCGATCTGGTCGGCGTGCAGCATGGCCTCCTCGAAGGCCTTGCCGCCCTCGTGGCAGTGCAGGCATTCGCGGTTGCTGTACGCGTCGTACAGCTCGATCGGGTCTACCACGTCGTCGAAGTAGTTCACCCAGAGGTGCTTCAGCCCCTTCATCTTGGCCGCGAGTCCGCCGTACATCGTGTACTGCGTGTGGCACGAGTAGCAGGCCGAGTCGGGAGGTACGTAGTGGTGGCTGTAGTGGATCGCCGCGAGGAACTCCTCGCCCTCGTCCATCAGGCTGCCGCCGTAGGGGTGCATGACGTGGCACGAGAGACAGAACTCCGTCTTCTTCGAGCCGATCAGGTGCTTCTCCGAGCCCACGACGAGGACGAGCAACGGGACCGCGACGAACCCGACGGCCCCCACGAGCACCCCGCCGCGGTCGCGGGCGTAGGACGGACGCAGCAGGAACACGAGGGCCAGCGCGACCCCCAGCGCCGTGATGACGGCGGGGATGAGGATCCCGGGGACGATTTCGAGCATGGGGGTCTCCAATCCCTCCGGAAGGAGGAGGCGCCATGGTGCGCAACGGAGTCCGAGTGTCGAGACGTTGGGGCGTATCCGACCCCCCGGTACGCACAAGATGGGACGGGCACTGCGCATTCGGGCCCCCGGCCTCCCCGGTCCGGCGCTCGGACGCGCACGGGAGCGACCTCGAGCGCTCGCGGGGCTGCCAAGCTGACAGGGCGGTCTGGCCGCGCGGGGCGCGGCTGCCAGTCTGGCAGCAGCAGCCCCTCGTTCGGCTTCTCCCGGCTCGATCTCGAACCCGTTTGCAGGCAGGGGCTTAGGGCGGCGGGGGGGAGCGGGGCAGCCGGACGGATCGCGGGCACGGCGTTTGCTTTTGGCGGGGGCCGCGGGCCGTCACGGTCCGGGTCCCCATGCTGTCCATGCCGCGCGTGCTCCTGGCCGACGACGACACCGAGGTTCGCCTCGGGATGGTCGATCTGCTCGACGACCTCGGGCTCGAGGTGCTTCAGGCCGAATCCGGTCCGGAGGCCATCGAGCTCTTCCGGTCGCGCATCGTCGTGTCCCCCATCGACCTGCTCGTGCTGGACGTGCACATGCCCGGGTGCACCGGCCTGGAGGTGTTCGACGTGCTCCGCCGCGAGCGCGACGAGCTGGCCTGCATCTTCTATTCGGGTGCCGCCACGTCGGACCTCGAGACCCAGGCCCTCGAAGCCGGCGCGCGCGCGTTCCTGCGCAAGCCGGTCCAGCCCGCTCTGCTGCGCGCACAGGTCCGCCTGGCGCTCGGAGATCGAGCCGGCTGAAGCAACCCACCGCGCGGGTCTCGTCCCGAGCGGTTCCAACCACTGAAACCCGAAGCCGCTCCCATGCGACGGCTTCCCGCAACCCCAGAGCTCCACGGAGAAGAGTCCGAGATGGCCACCAAGACCCGTAGCAAGACCACGATCCGCCCCCTCGCCGACCGCGTCCTCGTTCAGCGCACCGAGGCCGAAGAGAAGACCGCCGGCGGCATCCTCCTGCCCGAGAGCGCCAAGGAGAAGCCGAAGGAAGGCAAGATCATCGCCACCGGCGACGGCAAGACCCTCGAGAGCGGCGAGCGCGCGAAGCTCGCCGTCAAGAAGGGCGACCGCGTGCTCTTCAGCTCGTACGCCGGAACGGAAGTCAAGGTCGACGGTAACGAGTACCTGATCATGCGCGAGGAAGACATCCTCGCCGTCATCGACTGAACGCGCTGCACGCAAACGAAGATCCCAACAGAGGCCAGAGACCATGACCGCCAAGCAGATTTCCTACGACGCCGAAGCGCGCGACCACATCCGCACCGGCGTGCGCAAGCTCGCGCGCGCCGTGAAGGTCACGCTGGGCCCGCGCGGGCGCAACGTCATCATCCAGAAGTCCTTCGGTAGCCCCACCGTCACCAAGGACGGCGTGACGGTCTCGAAGGAGATCGAGCTCGAAGACGCCTACGAGAACATGGGCGCGCAGCTCGTGAAGGAGGTCGCCTCGCGCACCTCCGACCAGGCGGGCGACGGCACCACGACCGCCACCGTGCTGGCCGAGGCCATCTTCGAGGAGGGCCTCAAGAACGTCACCGCCGGCGCGAGCCCGGTGGCGCTGAAGCGCGGCATGGACAAGGCCGTCGAGGCCTGCGTCGAGCAACTCAAGAAGGTCTCGAAGTCGGTCAAGAACCAGAACGAGATCGCCCAGGTCGGCTCGATCGCCTCCAACAACGACCCCGAGATCGGCGAGATGATCGCCAAGGCGATGGACAAGGTCGGCAAGGACGGCGTCATCACCGTCGAGGAAGGCCAGAGTCGCGACACCGAGGTCGAGTGGGTCGAGGGCATGCAGTTCGACAAGGGCTACCTGTCCCCGCACTTCATCACCGACACCAAGTCGATGGAGGCCGTGCTCGAGAAGCCCTACGTCCTCGTCCACGAGAAGAAGATCACGACCGTCAAGGACCTCATCCCGGTCCTCGAGCAGGTCGCCCAGAGCGGCCGCCCGCTGCTGATCCTCGCCGAGGACATCGAGGGCGAGGCGCTCGCCACGCTCGTCGTGAACCGCCTGCGCGGGATCT
>CAYGPA010000128.1:0-11325 GCA_964351535.1 uncultured Planctomycetaceae bacterium | reverse complement strand
GCGTCCTGCTGGCCGAGACGAGCGGCGACGGCGTCCTCGACCTGCACGTCAGCGCTCCGTTCAGCAACACCGGAGCCGCGCCGACCGGCGCCCTCTTCACGTGGGACGGCGGCGCGACGCTCGCGGCGGGCCAGACCCTGGCCGCGACCTCGTCGCTCTCCGACGGCCTGGGTCAGCAGATGGGCTGGGCCGTGGGCCCCTACATCCACCGGTCCGCCCAGGGGATCCTCCTCCTCGACCGCACCGGCGACGGCCTGCCCGAGGTGCTGGGAGTCTCGACGCTGACCTCGACGTTCCTGTCCTGGGAGGCACCGTTCTCCGGTGCGCCGGCCGCCGCGGAGAGGCTGTACGACGCGAGCACGACGATGGGACGCATGGGCGGCTGAGCCCCTGGGTCGAAGAAGTGGCGCGCCGCGCGGATTGCTCCGCGCGGCGCGCCGGCCCATCCCTCCTCCGACGGCTCAGCCATCGACACCCGGGATCGGGACGAATCCGACGTCGATGCGCTCGCCCTCGAGGTGGGTCGACAGGAACGCGATGCCGTGGTCGGTCGCGAAGAAGCGCGCGTGGCGCACGAGGTCGACGGGAACGCGGGTCGGCAGCGTCTCCCAGCTCTCGGAGTGCGGGTCGTAGACCTCGACCGTGTCGTCCGGGGTCGGGTCGCCCGAGCCGTCGTCCGACAGGCCGCCGCACAGGAACAGACGACCGTCCGAGGCCACGATCTCGGGCGAGACGCGGGGCTTCGAAGGTGCGGGAAACTCGCTCCACGTTCCGGATTCGAAGTCGAAGGCGTGGCACGTCTCCACACGCTGGAAGTCCTCGCGCATGCCGCCCACCATCCAGAGTCGGCCGTCGAGGACCGCGTGTCCGAAGGCGCGGCGCGGTTCGGGCAGGGAGAATTCCGTCGTGGCGAAGTCTCCGCCGCCGACCGGAGCGCGCTCGACCTCGAGCACGAGCTCGAACGGCTCGACCCGCCGCGGGTCGTAGTCGAGCCCGCCGAAGGCCCACAGGTCTCCGTCGTGCTCGACGAGCGCGAACTGCGTCCGTGGGCGGCGCAGGGAGCCGAACGGCGTCCAGCGATCGGCCTCGAAGTCGTAGGCGAAGGCGTCCGCGAAGGAGCGCGCGACCTCGCCGTCGTGCCCGAACCCGCCCGCGGCGATGCCGACGTTCTCGCCGACGAGCACGGTCGACTGGGACTGGCGGGCCACCGGGAGCTCGGAGGTCTTCGACCAGCGCAGCGTCTGGAGGTTCAGCCGCCGTCCGTCCTCCGCGAAGGCCTCGGGTCGGAAGTCGTGCTGGTCCAGCGTGCGGTTGCCGCCGAAGAAGGTCGCCTCGCCGTTGCGCAGGAACAGCGCGTGGCGGTTCTTCGCGAGACCCTCGGAGGGCAGGCTCAGCGTGCTCGCGCGCGCCGCGGAGCTCCCGAGATCGAAGCGTTCGATGACGCGGATCCGGCCGGGGATCTCCATGGACCGGATGCCGCCCAGGACCGTGACGCCGGCGGAGTCCCCGATCAGTTCGTGGAAGAACCGGGGAGAGAACATCTCGCCGCAGCGCTGCCAGGTTTCGTCGACGCCCGGCCTCAGCGACCACAGCACGCCCTCCGAGGCCGAGGCGTACACGGTTCCGTCGATCGCCGTCGCCGCGACGCCGAAGCCCCGCTCGGGGAACTCGGGACCCGTCGACCAGGCGCGGGTCGCCGGCTCGAAGAAGTGGACCTCGCGCGACACCTTGCCGTTCGGCTGCATGCCCCCGATGACGGTCAGGCGGTCTTCGGTCCCGGCGACGGCCAGTGCCCGGCGCTCGAAGGGTGCGGGCACCTCGAGCCAGCCGGAGTCGGACTCGAAGTCGTAGAGCAGCATCGTCTCGTGCCAGCGTGCATCCTCGTGCGAGCCGACGATCTGCCAGCCGCCGACGACGCACAGCGTGTTCCCCGCGAACGCGGCGTCGTGGGAGGAGCGCCCGGAGTCGATCGCGGGGAAGGCCGTCCATTCGCCGGTCCGGGGATCGAAGGAACCGGCGTCCGAGACGGAGCGCATGTCCTCGGGCTCCCCCGCGGCGTTGACGATGTGCAGCCCGCCCACCGCGTAGACGATGCCGTCGCGCACGGCCAGCGGCGTCCCCTGGGTGCGATGCCAGCGGGGCAACAGCTCGAAGTTGCGCGGGTCGACGGAGCTGACGCGGTAGAAGTCGCCCGGCTGCCCTTCGCGGGAGTAACGATGCGGCACGCCGTTGTAGCCGCCCAGCACGTAGATCCAGCCGCCGGTCGCCTCGGCACCGAAGCTCGTGACGGCTCGAGGCATGTAGCCGAAGAGCTCGGAGCGTAAGCCGTGCGACGGCGGTTCGAACTCGGAGGCGCTGCCCAGCGTCGGCGCGAGGAGCGCGAGCATTTGCAGGAGAGGGGTCATGTCGTGCTCCAGGGCTAGAGGCCGTTGCGCAGCAGTCGGTCCGCCGGCGGACCGGGAGTCAGGAACGGGCCGGTGCTTCCGATGTAGACGTCGAGGTCGCCGTCGCGATCGAAGTCCGCGACGGACACGTCCGAGTCGACGAAGATGCCGAAGGACGAGAACTGCGGGTCCAGTTCGAAGACGCCCTGGGTTCCACCCTGCGCTCCGCCCTGGTTCAGCAGCAGCACGGTCTCGCCGCTGGTTCCGCCCTGGCTGTCGAAGAACTCGTGGATGCCGACGAAGACGTCGGCGTCTCCGTCTCCCTCGACGTCGGCGACCTCCACCGCGATTCGAATGTCGGTCGCCTCGCCGAAGGACAGCGGAACCTGGACCGAGGCATCGGCGAAGGCCGGCGTTCCGGCCACGAGGCCTTGGTTGATCAACAGGTGAACCGCCACGGGGTTGGTCGCGATGCTGTTGGCGGCGAACACGTCGAGCAGCCCGTCGCCGTTGAAGTCCGCGAAGGATGCGTCGAACGTGTTGTCCTGCAGCATGGGCAACGCCGCCGCCGTGACGTCGCTGAAGTCGCCCGAGCCGTCGTTCAGCAGCAGCAAGTTCTGCGATCCGTTGGGTCCGGATCCGACGCCCGCGCGCGCGACGAACAGGTCGAGGTCGCCGTCGTTCTCGACGTCGCCCAGCGTGATCGCGCCACCGGACCCGTGCGTCGTGTTGCTCGGAAGTTGCGCGAGGTCGGAATCGAACTGGTAGCCGGTCGACGTGCGCCGGTAGAGCACCGTGGCGTCGGCAAGCTCGGTCGGGTGGTCCGGGTCCTGCAGGTTGGCCACGATCAGGTCGCGGTCTCCGTCCCCGTCCACGTCGCCGAATTCCGCGTCGAGCGCGAGGCCCGCGCCGCCGGGGAAGGTCCCGTCGACCGAGAAGAAGCCGGCGCCGTCGTTCAACAGCAGCAGGTTCGGCAGAGGAGACGCCGCGTCGAGGCCGCCCCCCAGGAAGATGTCCACGTCTCCGTCGAGGTCGACGTCGGCGAGTTCGACGCAAGACGTCGCCGCTCCGGCGGCCGGAGGGAAGCGGGTCGCGGACTGCTCGACGAAGCCGTTCCCGGCCTGGTTCATGAGCACGAGCGTGTGCGCGCCGGGGCCTTCGCTGCCCAGCACGGCATCGATCCAGCCGTCGCCGTCCAGGTCGGCCCAGTCGACGTCGCTCGTCTCGAAGGCCGAGGCCGCGGCGGGCAGCAGGCTGCTGGCGTCGGCGAAGCTCGTCGTGGCTCCGGAGAACTCGAGGTGGAGCGGGTTGGAGACGTGGGGAAACCGCCCCGGACCCAGCACGACGGCGCGCACGTCCACGCTCGTTCCGGAGGGGAAGGACCCTGCGTTCAGCGCGCGTCGGAACGTGCCGCGAGTCGTGATCCGACCGCGGAACTGCACCGACGGCGCCTTCACGCCGAGCAGCGTCTGACCCGCGCCGGAGCTCGACACGGTCAAGAAGACCGGCGCGCCGATCAGCGGGCTGCGCACGGTGAGGGTCACGTCGCCGCCGGCGGTGAACCCGTCGGCCTCGAGGAACGACGTGCTGGACGTGCCTTCGGCGTCGGCTCGGGCGTGTTGCCGGGACGAGGAGGCGAGCAGCAGGGCGGCGCTCGCGGCCGCGACGAGGGCGGAACGCAGGGCGCGCCGCGAGACGGAGAGAATCATTCGGGTTCCGGTGGCCCGGCGCCCAGGACGGGGCTCCAATGGGGTTGCTTGTGACTTGGGCGTCCTTGCCCGGTCCTCGGGGCGGCGTCCGTTGCAGCGGGCGCCGCCCTTTTTCGACAGGCCTCCTGGGGGCCGATCGGAAGTGAGATTGAGTCTCAACTGCATCTCGAGATCAAGGCGGGACCCGACTTTTCCCGCACCCCCGAGCTCCCCGGGGCGGAGGAGACGGTCGAAGGAGGGACCTGGCGGCGAACCTCGGGTCCCGCCGTTCACGGGGTCTGCCGCGGGCGTCGATCACCCGAGTCCTGGCGCTAAGCTAATGCTTCTCCTGGGCTTAGGGGCTCCCCCCGGGGCGCTCCGGTGGCTCCGGTCGCTTCTCGCTTCGCGGGAAGAACCCGCCCGTCCGTACGTCCCATGACCCGCGATGGCGGCCCTCTCGATGCAAGCGCTCCCCACCGAAGACGCGGACCTCGTCACCCGGACGCTGTCCGGGGACCAGGTGGCCTTCCAGGCGCTGGTCGAGCGCTACCAGGAGCGCGTCTTCGCGCTCGTGCGCCACTACGCCAAGACCGCGGTCGAGGTCGAGGACATCGTGCAGGACACGTTCCTGAAGGCGTTCTGCAAGCTGCAGACGTTCAACCACGACTCGTCCTTCTACACGTGGCTCTGCCGCATCGCGATCAACACGGCGCTCGACTTCCTGAAGCGCCACGGCCGCAATCCCGTCCAGACGGTCGAGGACCCCGAGGCTGCGCCGGCCGTCGGTCGCTCGACCGGCATCCAGGCCCCCGACGCGCGCATGCACCGCGAAGAGGTGGCCACCATCACGCACCAGGTGCTCGAGGAGATCCCCGAGATCTTCCGCACGGTGCTCGTGCTGCGCGAGTTCGAGGACCGTTCCTATCAGGAGATGGCCGACGTGCTCGGCATCTCGATCGGCACCGTCGAATCGCGCCTCTTCCGCGCCCGCGCGCGGTTCCGCGACAAGCTCGCTCAACTGCACCCCGACTTCGTCACGCCCGAGTGACACCCGTCCCACGCTCTCGAATTCCATGACCATGCAGTGCCAAGACGCCCGACAGCTCGTGCCCGGATACCTCGACGGTGAGTCGAGCGAATCCCAGGCGAGCCTGCTCCGCAGCCACCTGATGGACTGCCCCGCCTGCCGCGGGGTCATCCAGGAGGTGAAGGCCCTGCGCGCGTGGTTCGAGCCGACGCCGGCCTTCGCCGTGCCGGCCGACTTCGCCGCGCGCGTCGCCCGCCGCGCCTTCGCCGGGGACACCGGCGAAGCGCCCGAGCTCGTCGCCGCCGGGCCCCAGGCTCCGTCGCACGCGAGGGGAGGCCCCGCTCGGTCCGCCGACTTCGTCATGCACCTGACCGCCGTCGCCGCCGCGGCCCTGTTCGCGCTGACCATCGCGCTCGGCGTGCGCGACGTGCCCCAGGGCGGGAAGCTGCACGCCGACCAGGTCCCGACCGTGGACGCCCTGGTCGAGGAGCTCGACCGCCTGAACGCGCAGGAAGACCTGCCGGCCGAGCCCGTGGCCGCGACTCCGGAAGAGACCTCGGAGCTCCGTCGGTGAACGACGCGCGCCTGTGGGCCTTGCTGCTGACGCTCGTCAGCGGTCTCGCCGGCGTCGCGGGCGGAATGCTGCTCGCCGACCAGATGCGCGCTCCCGAGGTGGACACGGGGCCGTTCGGCGACTACGAACGGCTGCTGGTCGACGAGTTCGACCTCGATTCGGTGCGCTCGCGCCACCTCTCCGACCTCCTGCGCAACTACCGGCGGGACATCGTGGAGGTCGAGCAGCGCCACCTCAGCACGTACCGAAGCGCGCTGGAGCCCGAGCTCGCCCGGCTCGGCCAGCGCTACCACGACCTGATCCGCAACCACGTCCTGCCCGCGAACCGCCGTCCCCGCTTCGACGAGCTGGCCGCGGGCCTGCCCCTTCATCAAGACTAGTCATGGCACGCTCCTGCGGAATCCGCATCGGCCCGCGTCGATACGAGCTCGTGGTCCTCGAAGGCGGTGCGAAGAAGCACCGCATCGCCGCCTTCGAGGCCGGCGAGCTCCCCACGGGCGGCGAAGATCCTTTCCACGAAGCGGTGACGCACCTGAAGCGCGCCGTGAAGGCGCACAAGGTGCCGCTCGACAACGTCGGCGTGTGCGTCGACACCGGCCTGGCGGCCTTCCGCACGGTGCGGCTGCCGTTCGAGGACGCCGCGAAGATCGAAGAGGTCATCAAGTTCGAGGTCGAGAGCCAGCTCCCGCAGTTCAACATCGACGACGTGGTCGTCGACTTCCTGTCGACGGGCGTCATCGACGGCGAGAACGTGCTGCTCGTGACCGCCGTGCCGAAGCGCGACCTGTCGGCCGTCCTCGAGCTCTGCCAGCAGGCGGGCCTCGAGCCGAACGAGCTCGAGCTCGAGGCCACCGCGATGGCCAACGCGTCGATCTCCGCGGGCATCTGCACCGCCGAGGACGCGCAGCTCCTGGTCCACATCGGCGACACCTCGACGTCGGTGGTCGTGATCGACGGAGGCCGCCTGCACTCGATCCGCGCCATCCACCTGGGCGCGCTCTCCTACCAGCCGCACGTCGAACCGGCGGCGGCCCTCGAGGAGGGCGAGGAGGCCGAGCCCGCCGAGGAGCCCGCCGGCCTCAGCGCCGACGAGATCCAGGAGCGCATCGATCAGCTCGTCTCGCGCCTGCGTCGCGAGCTCGTGCGCAGCGTGTCCGGCGCGCAGACCCACAACCCGATCGAGGCCGTCTACGTGTGCGGCCAGGAGCTGCCGGGCCTCGTCGGCAGCCACGTGCTCGAGGTCCCGGTCTACGAGCTCGACGTCTTCGAGGAGGACGTCGGCCAGCCCAGGTCCACGGACGTCGAGGCGGCGTCCACCGAGGACGCGGAGCTCGACGGCGAACCCCTCGCGGAGGGCGAGACCGCCGATGCGGGCCCGCGGCCCGCCGAGGGCACGGCCCCGCTCGTCGTGGCCTACGGCGCGGCGCTGCGCCAGCTGGGCGGCGGCGTCCTGCGCCCGTCGCTGCGCCGCGAGGACCTGCGCTTCACGGGCAAGTTCGAGCGCGTCGAGCTACCGGTCGCGATGGCCAGCGTCCTGCTGGTGACGCTGCTCGGCGTCTTCAACATCTTCGAGCACCGGCGCTTCACGTTCCGCGACCGCGACCTCTACATGTGGATCGGCAGCGCGGCCGGCTTCATGCAGGGCGACCCCAAGCGCGGCATCGAGGGCAACCTCGGCGAGCCCGTCGACGCCGTCGACCGCTACCTGACGACGGTGCGCTCGGAGGAGGGCGATCCGGAGCGCTCGCGCCTCGACTCCCTGGGAGAGCTCGAATGGCGCCTCGACCGCGAGCTCGAGAAGGCCGAGAAGGCGCTGGGCAAGAGCGGCGACATCCCCAAGCCGATGTCCGCGCTCGAGGCCGTGACGCTGGTCTTCAACTGGATCGGAGCCCACCAGGACGAAGTCGGCCGCATCTCGGTGCACCGCATCGATGCGCAGTACCGCTCCGGCCGCGGGTCGAAGCCCGACACGGTCGAGATCATCACGGACATGACCTTCTTCGCCGAGAGCGGCACCGAGGGCACCTACAACTTCGAGCGCTTCGAGAGCGGCATGGACGCCGAACCCTGGTGCGTGGAGATCCAGCAGCGCGGAACGAAGACGCTCGAGGAGAACAAGGGCATCTACGTCGAGGGCATGCGGCTGATCCTGGACCTGAAAGGGCGGAGTCAGGACGACGAAGCCGAGGAAGACGCATGAAGACCTTCAGCAAGCTGAACTTCGCCCGCACGATCGTGATCCTGTCGGTCGTCGGCTCCTCCGTGCTGGCGTACACCGGCTGGCAGTGGCGCGAGAAGCGCATCGCGGCCGAGGAGGCGCTCGACACCGCGGTCCCGCTGCGCGCCCAGCAGCTCCAGGTCACCTCTCGACGCCTGACGCGCGAGCTGCGCGAGCTGAACCGCTTCGACTTCGAAGACGGCGTCATGAAGCCCGAGTCGACCATCCGCAGCATCGCCGCGCAGCCCCAGATCGCCCTGGGACAGATCGACATCACGCGCCGCACGACGCCCGCCGGCAGGGACGTGACGGACACCGAGTTCACCGTCCAGTCCCAGATCAAGCGCGCCGAGCCGCGCACGAAGCTCGCGAACTTCATGTACCGCATCGAAGAGGAGACCCGCGGCCGCATGCGCGTGACGGGGATCCTGCTGAAGCCGGCCCAGAAGAAGCTCGAGCCCGAGGACGTCCCCGTGGACAACTGGACCTACGACATCAAGATCACGATGCGCCAGAAGGACGAGTCGTAGGCCGCCCGGATCCATGCGGACGCTGGGCGACGAGGACTTCGAGCGGCGCCGCTCCGAGACGAGCCGGACGGCCTTCCGGTCGGCGGTCCAGGGGGCCGTGATCCTCGTGGCCGCGGTGGTTCTGCTGCCGTTCGCGCTGCTCTTCGGATTGCTGCTCCTCCCCGTCGCTGCGATCGCGGCCGGGATGGTCCTGCTCGAGCGGCTCTTCGGCTCGGGCGAGGGTCTCGGCGGCGCCGAATCGCGGTCCGCCGGGTGACGCCGGGCTCCGTGGTAATCTGACGACGCATGCGTGCGGCAGGTGTGGTTCTCGGAGCGGTCGGTCTCGTCGTCGGCGGGGGGATCGGCTACTGGATCGGGGCTCGGGGAGCGTTCTCGACGGCCGGGGCCGAGCTCCGCTTGGCCCCGGCCGTCGAGAACGACGACGAGCTCGCCGGCCGCTGGCGCGCCGCGCGTGAGAGCGGCGAGGTCGTCGCCCACGGCAACCGCGACGAGCGCGAGGAGGGCATGCTCGCGGGCCTCGGCTACGCCGAGGGGTACGAGCTGGCCGACGAGGACCGCGCGCTCGTGCCCGTGCACGACCGCGCTCGCGCGCAGGCCGGCTTGAACTTCTTCACGTCGGGCCACGCGCCGGTCGCGCTGCTCGTCGACATGGACGGCCGCGAGCTGCACCGCTGGGAGCGCTCGCCAGCGGACGTGTGGCCGAAGTTCTTCGCCGACGACGACAGCAACACGGCGAACAAGACCTTCTTCCGCCGCGCGCACCTGTACCCGAACGGCGACGTCGTCGCGATCTACAGCGGGCTGGGCATGGTGCGCCTCGACGCGAATTCCAGCGTGCTGTGGGCCGTTCGCGGCGGCTACCACCACGAGGTCGCGGTGGGGGACGACGGACGCATCTGGGCGCTCGACCGCATCAAGCGGATCCTGCCGCGCATCAACAAGCAGCTGCCGATCCTCGAGGACTTCGTCGTCGTGCTGAGTCCCGACGGCGAGGAGCTCGACCGCTTCTCGCTGGTCGAGTGCTTCGAGCGCTCCGAGTACCGCGGCGTCCTGGACTTCGTTCCCGTCGCGGCCGACATCTTCCACACGAACTCGATCGCGCTGCTCGACGGCTCGCTGGAGGGCCGCCATCCCGCCTTCCGCGCCGGGAACCTGCTGATCTCGATCCGGCACACGAACACGATCGCCGTGGTCGATCCCGCGGCGCGCAGCGTGCCGTGGGCGCTGTCGGGAAACTGGCGCAGACAGCACGACCCCGAGGTGCTCGCGAACGGGAACGTCCTGCTGCTCGACAACATGGCCACCGCGCACGCCTCGCGCGCGGTCGAGCTCGACCCGTTCACGCAGCAGACCGCGTGGCAGTTCACGGGCACGGAGCAGACGCCGTTCCACACGCGCACGTGCGGCACGGCCAAGCGTCTCGCGAACGGCAACACGCTCCTGACCGAGTCCGACTACGGCCGCGCCATCGAGGTCACGCCCGAGGGCGAGATCGTCTGGGAGTTCGTCAGCCCGCACCGCGCCGGCGAGCAGGGCGAGCTGGTCGCCACGCTCTTCGAGCTGATCCGCCTGCCGGCCGACTTCCCGGTCGCGGACTTCGCCACCGGCCGCTGAGCGGGCCTCGCGGGTTTCGCGCCGCTCGGCGCCCGCACGGGCGAACCGGATTCGACGTTCAAGATTCGGTGGACCGCTGCGCGCGGCCCCGCCTACGTTGGTCCCATGGCCACACGAACGCTGCCCCGCGAGGACGAGATGTACCGCGCCGTCCGCGACCGCGACGAGAGCTACCTCGGCGTGTTCTTCCTGGGCGTGCGCACGACCGGCGTCTTCTGCCGGCCGGGCTGTCCCGCGCGCTTGCCGCGCCGCGAGAACGTCGCGTTCTTCGCGACCGCGGAGGAGGCCGAGCTCGCGGGCTTCCGCGCCTGCCGACGCTGCCATCCGCTCGCGTCCCCGGGTGCGCACCCCGGCTGGGTCCAGCAGCTGATCGCGCGCGTCGACGCCTCGGAGGAGCGCATCACCGACCAGCGCCTGCGCGCGCTCGACGTCGACCCCGTGCGCGCGCGGCGCTACTTCCAGCGGCGCTTCGGCGCGACGTTCCAGGCCTGGCAGCGCGAGCGGCGCCTCGGCGGCGCGTGGTCCGAGCTGCAGCGTGGCGCCGGCATCGACGACGCGGGCCTCGGCGCGGGCTGGGAGTCGACCAGCGGCTTCCGCGACGCCTTCGAGCGCGTCTTCGGCGAGCCACCCGGCCGCGGCCGCGCGTCCGCGCGCCTCGTGTCGGACCTCTTCGCGACGCCGCTCGGACCGATGATCGCCGTGGCCGGCGAGCGCGGACTGTGCCTGCTGGAGTTCGGCGACCGCCGCGCGCTCCCCGCCCAGGGCCGCGCGCTGAAGCGCTGGTTCGAGGGCAGCATCGTCCCCGGCCGCAACGAACACCTCGACCGCGCCGAGCGCGAGCTCGAGGAGTACTTCGCCGGCGCGCGAACCGCGTTCGATGTACCCCTCGAACTCCCCGGCACACCGTTCCAGGTCGAGGTCTGGAACGCCCTGCTGCGCATTCCTCACGGCGAGACGCGCTCCTACGGCGAGCTGGCCCGCGACCTCGGCCGCCCGGGCGCCCAGCGCGCCGTCGGCCGCGCGAACGGCCAGAACCGCCTCGGCGTGATCGTCCCGTGCCACCGCGTCGTCGAGAGCACCGGAGCCCTACGCGGCTACGGCGGCGGTCTGTGGCGCAAGCAGCGCCTCCTGGAGCTCGAGCGGAGCACGAGCCCGCGTTCGTGAGCGATCCAGGCGCGCTACGCCGGTGAGCCGGTCCAGCGCTCCCGTTCGGCTTCGACGATCGCGCGCGCGACCCCCGCGTGGGTCGCCTGGGCGCTGGCGTCCTTCAGCGCGCTGGCGCGTGCGTAG
>CAYGPA010000127.1:0-11350 GCA_964351535.1 uncultured Planctomycetaceae bacterium | reverse complement strand
GTCGTCGCTGATCAGCAGGTCGGGGCGACCGTCGTTGTTCATGTCGCCCGTGCTGACGTGGTAGGCCGCGCCGCTGTAGGGCTCGTCTCGGATCGTGAAGACGCCCGGGGTCGAGGACTTGTAGCAGGCCTGGACCAGGCCTTGCTGGTCGGCCACGAGGTCACCGATGCCGTCCATGGTCAGGTCGACGACCTCCGTCGCCATGCGGAAGCTCGCGTCGAGCATGTTCGAGGACATCCGCGCGAAGGTCTCGTCGGTGAAGACGCCCGTGCCGTCGTTGATCAGGAGGCGGTCGTTGTAGTCCCACTGGCTGGCGCGGTCGTAGTCGCCGAAGTAGAGGTCCGCGTCCCCGTCGCCGTCCACGTCACCGGAGCCGACCGAGCAGAAGCTCGGCTGTCCCGGGGCGCCGCCGGCGGTCAGCATCTGCGGAATCCGCGCATCCTCGTGGCGCAGGCCGAGCCAGTTGCCGGAGCCGTCGCTGCCGCGGTTCATGTACACGCGAGGGTGACCGATGTGCTTGGGATCGTTGTCGCTGTAGGTCGCCGCCGTCACGACGTCGAGCCAGCCGTCGCCGTCCACGTCGACGATCTCGACGTCGCGGTCGTTGGTCGGCGTCAGGAACCCCTGGTCGCCGCCGATGTCGGAGGCCGTGGCGTACAGCGCCGTCCGATCGACCAGCGTGCCGAACTCGTTCATGAACAGCATGTTCGGGCGCTTGCCGGCGGTCGACACCGGCTGCTTGCGCACGGCGACGAGGTCGACCCAGCCGTCGCGGTCGAGGTCGGCCGCGGCGAAGTCGACTTCGTCGTTGCCGCTCGAGACCGCGAGCGGCGCCACGCCGAGGCGCGCACCCTCTTGCTGGTACGAGACCCACTCGTTGTTGAACTGAGCGGTCGCGGTGGCGGCCAGTACGGTGGAGATGGCGGAAACCTCCAGGAGACGTCTCATCGAAATCACTCCTCGATCGGGGACTGTTTTGCTTGGGGGGGTGGGCGATCGCGGTCGCGACCACGCGGACCCCCGGGCGCCGTGGCTCCGGAGGCCGCTTCCCATGGTAGGCAGCCCGCCCCGCCTCGGGCGCAAAAAACGAGCCCACGGGCCTCCGGAGCGCCCTCCAGCGGCCGCCAGGCGGCGCGGGGAGCCCGCCGCCGCGCCGGTGGGTCCCGCGGAGGCCGCCGCGTCCGTGGGGCGAACGCGGTGCGTCAGTCGAGGGGCTGGACGCTCGGAGACGGCTCCGAGGTGTTCCAGCGGTAGAGGCTGGCGCCGAGTTCGCCCTCGACGTTCTCGGCCTTCAGCAGGTCGACCGCGGTGCGCACGAACTCGACCTGCACCTGCTCGGCCGCCACGGTGAAGCGCGTGTATCCCAGGGCGCCCACGAACCCGGGACCCTCCTCGCCGCCCGGGTAGGCCTCCCGCCAGCCGGGCGTCTCCCACAGCGACGCCTGCAGGAACGAGAGGCGTCCGCAGGTGACGAACTCGACGCCGGCCGCGGCCTGGTGCGCGAACACCTTGTCGAACGCGTAGACGAAGAAGCGCGCGTCATGCTCGCGCATCAAGGCCGTCACGCGCTCTTGCTCGCCGCGCAGCGCGTAGCGCGCTCCGCCGCGGCCCGGTCGGTGCCCCTCCTCGGGCATGCCCTTCGCGTCGTAGTCCGCGCCGCCCAGCACGTGGTGGGCCATCACGAACTTCCAGCGCGCGTCGCTGGCGTCCAGCGTGCGCTCCAGCCACTCGAGCTGGGCGCCGCCGAGCGTCCACTCGTCGACCGTCGTCGGCGCCACCCCGCCGGGGTTCGTGTAGCGGTACACGTCCAGCACGACGACGAGCGCGTCGCCCCACTCGAACGCGTAGTAGTTCTGCAGCGGCGAGCGATTGCCCTCCTCGCCGCCGCCGGCGCCCGGGGAGTCGGGCGGGCCTTCCCAGCCCTCGTCCTCGCCGCCCGCGGGGTAGGTCGTCGGCAAGGGGTTCGGGAAGGTCTGCTTGCGCGCGACCGTCCCCCAGCGCTGCCAGTACTTCTTCTCGACCCGCGTGCGGCCCTCCAGGAGGTAGCCGGCCTCGCCTTCCTGGATGCCGATGCCGAGGAACGTCGGCGTCGACTCGAGGAGCCCCGCGTACACGTGGCGCCATTCGTGCCAGCGCACGAGCGCCGCGCGCTGGTTCATCGTGCGCGGGTTCTCGCCCAGCACGTAGACGCCGACCTCGCCGCCGAGGAGGACCACGAAGTCGAGGTCGTCCGCGCCCAGGACTTCGAGCGAGTCGCCCACGTTGTCGCGCAGCCCGTTGATCCAGCGCCCCGCGAAGAGGTGCGAGTCCGCCACGACGGCGAAGCGGAACGCGTCGCCGGGGTCGCGGGCGGTGCGGAAGCTCTGCGGTGCCCGCACGAGCCACTCGGAGTCGTCGGGATCACTCCACGAGCACGCGTACCAGACCTCGGCGTTCGCCGGCAGTCCCTCGAGCAGGACCTCGACCGATCCCGCCTGCTTCTCGACCTCGATCGTGTTCGAGAGCTCCTCGGCGCTCCGACCCCAGCGGACCCGGGCCTCGAGCGGGCGGCGCGCGACCCACTGGATCGTCGCGTGGTCGGGGCCGACGCGAAACACCCCCGGCAAGCCGACGAGCAAGCTCTCGAGGCGATCGCGGGAGACGGGTTCGGGACGCAGCTCCTGCGCGGCGGGCGAGGTCGCCGGAACGAGCCCGGCGAGGAGCGTCAGCAGGACCGGGACGAGTACGCGAGCCATGGGTCGGGATCCCCCCGCAGAAGAACCGGAGAAGTCGTGGGTCGCGACGAACGAAAACGGCGCCCAGGACCCGCGGAGGGGTCTTCGGGCGCCGTTGAGCTGGAGCGGGTGATGGGACTCGAACCCACGACATCAACCTTGGCAAGGTTGCGCTCTACCACTGAGCTACACCCGCGAGAGGCGAAGAGATTAGCAATCCGGGCCGGAAACGCCAGTCCGTAGGCGGGGGATCCGGCCCTCGGGATCCGGAGGCCGGGCGGGCTCGCGAGGTCCGGCGCCCCGGGCCGGCCCAGGCTCCGGGTGCCGCGGGGCTCGCGGACGCCCCCGCCGCCGCGCCCGGTTCCCGCCGCCGCGCCCGATCCCCGGGGAGCGCGCCGGGCCCAGGCGGGCCGGGTCCGAGTCCGAGGGACCGAGTCCGTGTCCGAGGGGCCGCGCCGGACTCGGGAACGGGCGCCGGGGCGGACCCCGGCGGCGAGGCGCGCGCGGTACGGGCTCGGGCGGCTCAAACGCCGAGGTCGACGAGGAACCGGATCGCCTCGAGGATCTGGGCGCGGCCGTGACGCGGATTGATCTCCACCACGCGCGCGGCTTCGCGCGGCAGGTAGCTCGCGATCATCCGGAAGTCGACCTCGCCGAGGCCCGGCGGCATCTCGACCTGGTCGTCCGCCGCGTCCTGCAGGTGGGCGCCGAGCAGTCGCGGCGCGAACGTCTCGAGCCACTGGCCCTGGTCCGGGAGTCCCATGCGCTCGCGCACGTGGATGCGGCCGACGTCGTGCCAGTACCCGAGCCCCTGCTTGGCGAGGTCGTCGAGCACCCACTGCATGGCCTCGAAGCACAGCACGTCGTCGAGGTCCTGCCCCGGCTCGAGTGCGATGCGCGTCTCGGGGAACTCCTGCAGCAGCGTGTGCAGCGAGCGGCAGAGGTGCTCGAGCTGCGGCTGGCTGCGCTGAACGAGGCGATGTGTGAAGTCGCGTGCGAGGGCGCAGGCTTCCTCGTCGAGCCCGTCCTTGGCGATGCGCGCCTCGAGCTGCTTGGCCTCGGTTCGCAGCTTCTCGTGACGCGTCGACGTTCCGCGCACGACGACGACCGGCGCCTGCAGCTCCTGGGCGAGGCGTATGTGCCTGCGCACGGAGTTGAGAGCGCGCTCGCGCGTCTCCGGGTCGGAGCTGCCGAGGTGCATCGAGGCCATGTCCGAAGAGCTCGGCTTCAGGCACCCGGCGACGATCGACGTGATCTTGAGGCCCGTCTCGCGCTCGGTGTCGGAGAAGCCGTTCACGGAGACGGGCTGTTCGCTGAGGCCGATCTCGAGCCGCCGGAATCCCATCGCGACGGCGGCGAAGGCCTGGTCCTCGAGCGAGGCCAGGCGCGTGCCGAAGCACGACGTGGACAGGGTCAGCTCGTTGGGGATGCCGGGGGAGGTCACGGTTGGGAATCCGGGTTGTGCGGACGCCCCGCAGACCCCTCGGGAGACCGACTCCGGGGATTCGACGGGGCTCTTCCAACTTCAAGGTACCCAAGCGAGCTGGCCCGTGCGCAATCCCGGCTCCCCGCGGACCTCGCCCGGCGATCGCAAACCTCGAATGCGCAATCGTTTGAGCGCATCGCGCTCCGGGCCCCGGCGTCCGAGGTCGCGGCGTCGTCCAGGGGCGCTCGGCGTCGGACCGGGGCGGCGTCGGACCGGGGCGGCGTCAGACCCGGACCTGGCCGACCGCGCCCGTGAGGTCGCGGCGCGCGGCGAGGATCGGGTCGACCTCTTCCCGCAGGAACTCCTCGACCTGCTCCGGAGCCCGCCCCACGTAGCGCGAGCCGTCCAGCAGCTCCTCGAGCCGCCCGTGGACCGCCGCGAAGGCGCCGTCGGCCGCGATCCGCTCGCGCATCGGGTTGGGCTCGCCGCGGTGCAGCGCGTCGGAGGCCTCGCGCGCGTGGAGGCGCAGCGCCTCGTGCACTTCCTGCCGGTCGGCACCGGCCTTCACGGCCTCCATCATCAGATGCTCGGAGGCCAGGAAGGGCAGCTCCTCCGCGAGCCTGCGCCGGACGACCTCGGGATGGACGACCAGACCCGACGAGACGTTCAGCACGAGGTTCAGGATCGCGTCGGTGGAGAGGAAGGCCTCGGCGACGACGATGCGGCGGTTGGCGGAGTCGTCCAGCGTGCGCTCGAGCCACTGGTTCGCGGCCGTGTGCGCGGCGTTGCCGAGCAGCTCGATCACGAAGCGCGACAGCGCGCAGATGCGCTCCGAACGCATCGGGTTGCGCTTCCAGGGCATGGCCGAGGAGCCGATCTGCTTGTCCTCGAAGGGCTCCTCGAGCTCGCGCCGGTTGGCGAGCAGCCGCAGGTCTACGGCGAACTTGTGCGCGGACTGCGCGATCCCCGACAGGACCTGCAGCACGCGGAAGTCGACCTTGCGCGGGTACGTCTGGCCCGTGATGCAGAGCGAACGCTCGAAGCCCATGCGGCGCGTCACGAGCTCGTCCAACCGCCGCACCTTCGCGCCGTCGCCGTCGAAGAGCTCGAGGAACGAGGCCTGCGTGCCCGTCGCGCCCTTCACGCCGCGGAAGCGCAGCCCGGCGCGCACGCGTTCGAGCTCCTCGAGGTCCGTGAGGAAGTCCTGGAGCCACAGGCACGCGCGCTTGCCCACCGTCGTGGCCTGCGCGGGCTGGAAGTGCGTGAAGCCCAGCGTGGGCAGCGTGCGCCACTCGTCCGCGAAGTCGCGCAGCGCCGCGACGACCGACACGAGCATCCCGCGCAGGAGGTCCAGCCCGGCGCGGATCTGCAGCAGCTCGGAGTTGTCGGCCACGTAGCACGACGTCGCGCCGAGGTGGATGATCGCCCGCGCGCGCGGACAGACCTCGCCCCACGCGTGGACGTGGGCCATCACGTCGTGGCGCAGCTCGCGCTCGTAGCGCGCGGCGAGCTCGACGTCGACGACGTCGACGTGGGCGCGCAGCTCGTCGACCTGCTCCTGCGTGACGTCGAGCCCGAGCTCGCGCTCGCTCTCGGCCAGCGCCAGCCACAGCCGGCGCCAGATCGCGAACCGGTGGCGGTCGGAGAAGTTGGCGCGCATCTCGGCGCTGGCGTAGCGCGTCCCGAGCGGGCTGCGGTAGTTGCTCGTGTCGTCGGTCACGTTCAGAGCCAGTCGTAGCGGGGCAGGAAGTCGGGCAGGAAGGTCGCGACGGCCGCGGCCGACACCGCCGCGAGGATCGCGACCAGACAGGCCCCCCACAACCCCGCGCGCCGATCCTCCCGTCCGATCCGCACCAGACGCTCCAGGACGAGCAGCGCGCCGGCCGCGCCGACGAGGTCCGTCCCGAGGTCGAGCAGCGAGAAGTCCCGTCCGGGGACGAAGCGCTGGTGGAACTCGTCGAGGAGACCGCACAGGCCCACGGCCGCGACCACGGCCCTGCGCGCGCCCGTCGAGAGGACCGCGCCCGAGGCGTCCGGCAGTCCGAGCAGCGCCAGGACCGCGAGGGCGCCGTACAGGACCGCGTGTCCGAGGTTGAACGCGAGACTCCAGAACGGCGTTCCCGCCCCCGGCCGCCCGCGCATTTCGCTGAGCAGGAAGATCAGGACCAGCCAGGAGAGCGTCAGCGCGCGCGCCAGGCGCGGCGAGAGGCACAGGGCGCGCAGCGCGAGCCGGTGCCCGGCCCAGGACACGCCCCCGCCCTCGGGAGCGCGCCCGGCCTCCCCGATCCCCGGGGTGCCCGCGGAGTCACGTGCCGTCACGTTGCGTGAACCGCCTGCGAGCCACGAACTCGAGCCCCTTGCCGTCCGAGCTCTTGCGGACCTCCAGGCCGTCGAGCATGGCCTCCAGCAGGAAGAACCCCCGGCCGCGCTCGTCCTCGAGGTCCGGCAGGGTCTGGCCCAGAAGCCCGGAGAGGTCCTCGGGCTCGCCGCCGCCCTGGTCGGCGATGCGCATCTCCCAGGTCTCCTCGAACAGGTCGATCGCCAGGGACATCCGCACGGAGTGCTCGAGGTCCTCCTCGTCCATCGCTGCCTGGCCCCCGCCGTGATCGACGGCGTTGCTGAGCAGCTCCGAGGCCACGAGCAGCATGGTCTCGACCTCGTCGCCCTCGACACCGCCCTGCACGGCGAACTGCCGGATCAGGTGGCTCGACATGCGCCCCGCGCTGTGGGCCGCGGGGAGGTCCAGCCGGAGCTGCCGGGGTTGCCGCGCGGCGGGTTCGGCGCTCAACTCGGCCGCTCCAGCGTCAAGGACAGGTCGAGCGCGGGTGCGGAGTGCGTCAAAGCGCCCACGGAGATCCGATCGACGCCGGTCGCCGCCACGGAGGAGATCGTGGAGAGGTCGATCCCGCCGGAGGCCTCGAGCTCGACCCGTCGACCGAGTCGCTCGGCCGCGGCCCGCAGGCGCGGACCCAGCTCGCGCAGGAGGGTCGGCGTCATGTTGTCGAGCAGGATCACGTCGGCGCCGCCGGCGATGCCCGCCAGCGCCTCGGCCTCGTCCCTCGCCTCGGCGGTGATGACCACGTCGGAGCCGACCGCGGCGCGCACGTCGCGCACGACGGACTCCAGGTCGCGCCCCGCGAGGTCCGCGTGGTTGTCCTTCACCATGACCTCGTCGAAGAGGCCGAAGCGGTGGTTCTCGCCCCCGCCGCAGCGGACCGCGTACTTCTCGAAGGCGCGCAGGCCGGGGGTCGTCTTGCGCGTGTCCAGCACGCGCGCCCCGCCGGCCGCCGCGTCGACGTAGCGACGCGTGAGCGTGGCGGTGCCCGACATGCGCTGCAGCAAGTTGAGCGCCGTGCGCTCGCCCACGAGCAGCGCGCGCGCGGGGCCGCGGAGCCGGGCGAGGACCTGGCCGACCTCGACCGGATCGCCGTCGCCGGCCAGGAGCTCGACGTCGACCCGCGCGTCGAGCAGCGCGAAGGTCCGCGCGAACACCTGCAGCCCGGCGATCACGCCCGGGGCCTTGGCGACGAGTCGTCCCGTCGCGAGGGCGTCGGCCGGCAGGGCCGTCTCGGTCGTCAGGTCGCCCAGCAGGCGGTCCGCGGGGTCGGTGGCGGTCGGGAGCGGTCGGCCGAGGTCCTCCTCGAGAGCCATCCGCACCACCGGATCGATCCGCTCGGGCTCTAGGGGCCGGGGAAGGCCGCGGCGGGCATCCTGGGTTGCGGATCGGGTCAAGGGCTGCCTCCGGGCGAGCAGAGCGAGTGTACGGAACCCCGTCCGGAGCCACTACCCGCGGCAGCGCTCCGGTCGGGTGCGCGGACTCGCGAAGACGACTCTCGGACCCGTCCGCGGACCCCTCGGCGGGCCGGCGGGAGCGCCGAGGCGCGGTCGCGCGAGCCGGCCGACCGGCCCCCGCGGCGCGATGGCCGCAGAGCACCTCCACCCCGCCATCCGACTCCTCGGACGGCCCCGGACGCACGCGCCCGTGCGGCTCGACCGCCCCGGGTGACGGATCGGGTCCGGCCGGCGCAGGAGGTCGCGGCGGTCCTCGGCGAGGCTCTCCGGGCTGCGAAGAACCGGGCTGCGAAGATCCGGGCTGCAGACCTGCGGGCCGCGAAGTTCCGGCGCGCGCATCCCGGGCGGAGCGGGCGCAGCCGGTCGGGAAACCGCGCTCGCGCAGCCAGGCCTCCACGCCGGCGGACGTGGCGGGACCGATCCCGGGCACGTCGGTCAGCAGCAGGCTGCCGTCGCTCCGACCGGCGGCGGACGCGGGAGCACCCGCGCCCCCCGCGGTCGGATCGCGCGCCGCCGCGGTGCCCGGGAAGCGCCGGCGCCAGCGCTCGCGCACGATGGCCGCCGCCCGCGACGGGCCGATTCCCGGCAGCTGACGCAGCTCTCGAACCGTCCAGCTCGCGAGCACGGACGGCTCGGATCCCCGGAGCGGCGCGCCCCGAAGCGCCGCGCGCGGTGCGCCGTCGACCGACCGGCCTGCGTGCGCCCCCGGCACCTCACGCGCCGTCGTCCACAGCGCGAGGCACCCGCCGAACAGCCAGCCGACGAGGCCCAGCAGCCAGGCGGGTTCCGCGGGTTCGATCTCGCCCGGCTCGATCTCGACGCGCGCCGTCCTCATGCAGCGAGGACCCCCCTCCGCGCCCGCGGTGACGATCGAGCCCCGAAAAAGATCGCCGCCGTCGCGGGCGACCGTCACGCGCCCCGCGCGCTCGCGGGCTCGCGATCAGCGCCCGGCCGCGGGGCTCGACTCGAGCTCGTGCAGGAGCACGCGCCCCAGCCCGGGATGCGGAAGATGCTCGAGCTCCTCGATCAAGGCCTCGCCGGTCAGCCGCAGCGCGCGAGCCGCCGGCGTGTCGGGCTCCGAGAGCACGACGGGACGCCGCTCCGCCACGCTGCGCACGACGGCCTGATCGTCGGGCAGGGAGCCCAGCGCGGTGGGCTCGGTCCCGAGGAACTTCGCCGCCACGGCGCGGATGCGGTCGGCCACGCGACACGCCTCCGACGGAGAGGGCGCGCGGTTCACGACCAGTCGCACGCGGGCGCCGGCGTCCTGCCGCCGGAGGACCTTGAGGAACGCATAGGCGTCGGTCATCGCCGTCGCGTCCGGCGTCGTCACGAGGACGACGAGGTCGCACGCCGCGGCGAACGCGACGGTCTGGTTCGAGATCCCCGCGGCGGAGTCGACCAGGACGTAGGCGTAGGCCTCCTCGACCTCGGCGATGCCGCGCGCGATGCGCAGGAGGTCCGCGAAGTCGAGCTCTGCCATGTGCGAGACCCCCGAGCCGGCCGCCACGAGGTCGAGCCCGGGACCGCACGGCGACACGGCCTCCCCCACCGAGACGTCGCCGCGGACCACGTCCACGAAGGAGCGCGCGAGCGGGACGTCCTGCAGGATGTGCGCGTTGCCGACGCCCATGTCGGCGTCGACGATCAGCGTTCGGCCCCGTTCCGCGCACAGCGCCGCGAGCGAGGCCGTGAACACGGACTTGCCCGTTCCACCCTTGCCGCTCGCGACGCAGATCGAGGCCGAGCGGTGCAGGCGCGGCCCCGGCGGCCGCTCCCGACGCCAGAGGCGCCGGCGCCGGTCGCCGTCCTCGAGGTTCGACTCCGCAGCAAGGTCCCGAGTCACGCCCATGGCCTTCCGAGGAATCCATCGGCGGGCAGCGCGGCCGCGAGGACTGAATTGTCCGCCGGGGCCCGGGGGCCTGCGAGGGGGCGCTGCGGGCGCGTCTCCGCGGTTGCGCGGCCGGGAAAGACTGCGACAGGTTCCTACCCGAACTGCTCGAAGGCGGCGAGTTCCTCCGGCGTCAGCAGCAGCTCCGGGCCTTCGGAGCCGCCCCCTCCCGGTTCCGGGCCGGTGAGGGTCCGCGGGGGCGGGCTGTCGGTCTCGATCAGGCTCACGTACAGGGTCAGCACACCCTCGAGGAACGCCTCGGCGTCCTGGCCGGTGGCGATCGACCAGGCCGAGGAGGTCCCGGGCACGCTGCCCTGCAGCCCCGTCTCCTCGAGCCCGAGCCCGCACAGCGCGTCGGGGCCCAGCCGCCACGTCAGGCCCGTCTCGGTGGCCAGGCAGTCGATGTCGTCGTCCATGCGCTGGATCCGGCGCGCCAGGTTGTCGGCCAGCCCACGGGCGTCGACCGGCAGCGCGTGCAGGAAGTCCTCCAGGCCGCGCACGGGCACGGGCTCCAGCCGGTGCGAGGCGACGTCCACCGGAACGAGGTAGGTCTGCTCGCCGCTGCGCGCCTTGAGCCGGCGGAGCTCGAGCACGGTCACGCCGTCGGAGCGAAAACCCTGCAGCCGGTCCAGCATGCGCGGCGTCGGCGCCAGGGTGATGACCGCGACCTGGTGGTCGTCGGAGCGCGAGACGTGCGACGTACCGTAGTGGGACGCGAGCAGCGGTGCGTTGCGGCGCAGGAACGCGATGGCGTCCAGCACGCGCAGCATCTCGGCGTCGCTCTCGTCGCGCAGCCAGAGCATCAGGATCAGGCGACCGCCGCCGTCCACGCCGACCCACTCCGCGGAGCGGCCCGCCCCGATCTCGAGGTCCTCGTCGAGGATCTCGAGGCCGGCGAAAGCCTGTCGGAGGCTGTGCGAGAGCACCTCGCGATCGCCTCGATCGTCCGCCTTCTCCTCCTTCATCGGTCGACACCTGGACGGACTGGGTTCCGTGTTGGAAGCGCGATGCCTGGCATCGGTCGAGGTGCCCGGAGCGCCCGCCAGAGGCCCCTGCCTGCGCCAACGAGCGAGCCGGGAGGCTGCTGCGCAGTCGCCGCAGTCGGTCGAGCGCCCGGGCCTTCTGACCCAGTCCGTTCACGACCCTTCGTAGCAGGAGCGCCCACCGGTGCCTAGCCGCCCGTCGAAGATCTCCAGGAGCGAGCTACCGGCGCGAGCGCGCGTCCGCGGCCAGCGGGCCCGCGCTGCGCAGCGCGTGGGTCAGGGCCAGGGCCAGGGCGTCGGTGGCGTCCAGGGGCTCGGGCGGGGCGGCGAGGCCGAGGAGGCGGGCGACCATCGCCGCGACCTGGGACTTGTCAGCGGCGCCGTGGCCGACCAGGACCTTCTTCACCACCGCCGGCGGGTACTGGACGACCCGGGCGCCGGTGACGGCGGCGGCGGAGAGCGCCACGCCGCGGCCCTCTCCGAGCCGGAGGGCGCTCTGGACGTTGCGGGCCGCGAAGGCCTCCTCGACGACCACGACGGCGGG
>CAYGPA010000126.1:0-11388 GCA_964351535.1 uncultured Planctomycetaceae bacterium | reverse complement strand
CGAAGTCGCCGGCCGGCCGCGCCTCCTTGTGCGCTCCGGCCAGGAGTCGCTGGACCAGCAGCGTGGCGTAGGCGCCGCGGGGCAGCTCGAAGCGCAGCTTCACGGAGTCGAGCCCCCGATTCAGCGTGTCGGGCTCCGCCGGGCGCACGCGCAGGTGGCGGGGGCGGATCAGGAGGTCGCGGTCCTCGCCCTTGAGCGCGAAACCGGAGATGCCGTCGATCCGCAGGCGCTCGGGCGTCAGCTCCTGGCGCTCGAGCACGGCCTCGAAGCAGGCGCGCTGTCGCGGATCCGTCACATCCTCGAGACCGGGGCCGGGCAACCGGAACGAGTCCATGTGCACCTCCGGCGGCAGCGGGATCTCGGGGTGCACGAGGCGACCGTCGGGTCCGGGGAGCACGACGCGCTGCTGCTCGTCGAGCGCCCCGCGCAGGTAGTCCGCAACCGCACGGTTCCAGAGATGCGACTGGTACGCGAACAGGTGGATCAGCCGGATCCGGCTGGCCACGAACTTGAACGCGCCGGCGAAGTCCCCCGGGTGCTGCTGGAGGTGCCGGAAGAGCGAGTGGTGGGCGCCGAAGCGCTTGGCCGCGTCGTGGCAGCGGTCCCAGTCGCCCCAGCCCTCGTCGAGGGCGTGCTTGAACGTCTGCGTCCGGCCGTCGTCGTGGATCGACGGCGCGCACAGCAGCCGCCGCAGGCCGCCCTCGACATCGCCCTCGATCAGCTGGCGCGCGATCCAGCCCTGGTTGTGGCGCAAGTTGCCGAAGCGCTGCTCGTCGAAGTAGTTGACGAAGCCGCACGCGCGCACCTTGTCGAGGTTGCGCCGCAGGGCGCGCTTCTCGTCCGGATCGAGCGCGCGCGCGACGATCTCGAACGCGTTGCCGGTCGCGGCGTAGCCGGCGAGCTCGCGCTCCGCGAAACCCGCGGGCTCGATGCGCAGCGAGGGCGTCCGGACGCGGACGTCGCGACCGCGCTCGATGCTCATGTACTGCTGCGTGATGCCCTGGCGGTCCTTCATGCCCACCAGCGCCACGTCCCCCGCCGAGACACCCGCCTCGGAGGCCAGGGCGGCGGCGGCCTCGAGCGAGGTCAGCTTGCGCTTCATCACGCGGTACACGCGGTGCGGGCCCTTCTCCAGCAGCACGCCGGGCTGCAGGAGCTCGCGCACGCGGAAGTCCCCGATCGATTGTTTCAGTCTCATGAGCGCGGACCTCGGGTGCGTCCGTACGGACGGACCTTGCGGAGTTGTTTCAAAGCGCGTTCGAAGTCCGACGGCAGCGGCGCCTCGACGGTGATCTCGACGTCCTCGCCGCCGTTGCGCTCGCGGTCGGCGGGGAACGACAGGCGCCACGCGTGCAGCGTGAGGCGCTCGATCAAGGGCGACTCCGAGCGGCCGGGCTTGGGTCGGTAGCCCGCCTTGATCTCGGACAGGAGCAGCGCGCTGCGCCGGCCGTAGAGCGGGTCGACGGCGAGCGAGTGCCCGATCTCCGCGAGGTGCACGCGCAGCTGGTGCGTGCGCCCGGTGATCGGCTGGCAGCGCACCAGGGTGAAGCCGCGGAAGCGTTCCTCGACCGAGATCACCGTGCGCGCGGGCTTGCCGCCCTCCTCGTCCACGCGCATCGTCCCGTTGCGTCGCGGCGCGGGTCCGAGCGGGAAGTCGATCACGTCCGTGGCGTCGTCCTCGAGGTCGCACTCCCCCTCGACGAGCGCCAGGTACGTCTTCTGGATCGCGCCGCGCTGGAACGCGTCCCCGAGGTGGCGCTCGGCGTCGACGTGCTTGGCGACGAGGACGATGCCGCTCGTGCCCTTGTCGAGCCGATGGACCACGCGCGGCCGGAAGGACTGGTCGGCCTCGCGCTGCTCCGCGGCGGAGTGCAGGGCGCCGAGCAGGCTCGGCCGCGATGCGTCCCATCGGTCGGGCTCGACCAGCAGGTTCGCGGGCTTGTCGACGACGAAGATGTCGTCGTCCTCGAAGAGACATACGAGGGGCTCTTCCGGCGCGGCGGGGCGCACGGAGGCGAGGTCCTCCTCGACGTAGTCCACGGTCACGACCTGGTCGATGCGCAAGCGCTGCGAGGGTCGCGCACCGGTGCCGTCGACGAGGACCTGCCCCTGACGAACCAGGCTCCGCAGCACGCGCTTGGGCGTCAGCGGATGCTGGCGGCAGAGGAACTCGTCGAGCTCGAGGCCGACCTGTTCCGCGGCGACGACGTGGATCTCGTTCACGCTGGAGGTCTCGGCCGACGCCGAGAGGGTCGTCACGAGCTCTCGCGAGTGGAGCCTTCGAACTCGCGCTCGAACACTTCGCGGCGCAGCGCGCCGACGTACGGGAGGTTGCGGTACCGGCCGGCGAAGTCCAGGCCGTAGCCGACCACGAAGAGGTTCTCGACCTCGAAGCAGGCGAAGTCCGCCTCGAACTCGACCGAGCGCCGCGAGGGCTTGTCGAGGAAGACGCAGGTGCGGACGGAGGCCGCTCCGCGCGTGAGCATCTCCGACTTCAGGTGGTGCAGCGTGCGCCCCGTGTCGAGGATGTCGTCGACGAGCAGGAGGTGGCGGCCCTCGATCTCCTTCTCCGCGGGGAAGAAGTTGACCTGCACGCTGCCGCCCACGGTTCCGTCGCCGTAGCTGGAAGCCGCGACGAACGCGAGCTCGAGCGGGATCTGGATGCGCCGGATCAGATCGGAGGCGAACACGCACGACCCCTTGAGCACGGAGACGACCGTGAAGTCCTGACCGTCGTAGGCGCGGACGACCTCCGCCGCGACGCGGTCGATACCGCGAACGATCTCGGCCTCGTCGATGAGGATGCGCTCGATGTCGTTCTGCACGTTATGCCTTGGGCCTCGGAGGTGCGGGAGGGGGCGCCGGGAGTCGACTCCCGTGGCGGTCGAGGTCGGGCCGTTGGACGCTCCGGGGAGGCCTCGGCGGGCCTCGACCCGGATCCTGGATCTTAGCAGTTCGGAGCCTCTTCCAACCAGCCCCGCACGTCGCGCTCGGGGGCCGCCCGCCGCGGCCCTCGCGGGCTCCCACGGCGCCGAGGGGCCGTGGAGGGGTCGGGCGCGGCGGAGCCTGCGGAATCCCCGGGACCCGGATTGTTAAGTCGTCGAGCGGGTGCTACTTTCGCAACCCTTCGAGCCCTCGCACAGATCTTGCGCGACGACTCGTAGCAATCGTTTCGCGGGGGCTCTACACGAACTCTCGGGCGATTCGATCGGCTTCCGAACGGCAAGTCCGTCGGTATCCCGATCGAGAATCCATCGACTGTTCCGTTCGATGAGGCGATCTCTTCGTGCGGCGGAAAATGGACTGCCCGGGTCGACAGAATGTCTCCCGCTCCGACGGTTCCGTCCCTCCAACCGAATCTCCGGGTCTCGTTTCGAACAGGCGATGGACGAAGAGTCCATTCAGAAGAACTCCGATGGCCAAAGCGACCAAGCGCTCCTACAGGCGTCGTACCGACGAAGAACGAATCGCCGAACTCGAGAAGAAACTCGCGGACATGAAGATGCGAGTCGAGTCGAAGACGCGTCAGGACTCCGCAGTGCTGAAGGACATCCCGCGCGTCCAGAAACGCCTGCGCAAGTTCGCTCAGCTCGCGATCGATCACGGGCGCGAGGACCTCGCCAACTCGACGATGGCGTTCGTCGCGGGGCTCGACCGGGTCGTCCAGGACGAGGCTCCCAGGCGCCGGACGGCGCGCGCGACCGAGGACTAGCCCGGAGTGCTCATGACGCGTAGATCGAAACGGCTCGACTCGACTCCTGCCGGTGCATTCCGAGCGCCGGCCCCGCAGCAGCCTGCCGTATGGATCGGCGAAGACGCCGGGGCAGGTCGTCGAGGACGCCGGAGTTCGCAAAGTGCCGGCAGGGGCCGAGAGGCTGGCGAAGCCAGCCGGTTGTGTCGTTTCGGCTGCGTGCTCATGAATACTTCGGGGTAGGAGCCTGTCGGAGTATTCCCGGTTCGCGATGCACCGATCCTCGACGCGGCTCCGCGTCGCGCCAAGGTCCCCAATGGCGTGCAGCCATGGGGAACTTGTCGCTCCTTGATCCGCGCCCGATGCTCGGCACCTCGCGGATCGCGAAGACTCCGACGGGCTCCTAGCGGCCCGCTCAGTCGCGGCCGACGAGCGCCGCGGCTTCCATCCGCCCGGCCAGGCTCCGCCGGTACCACCAGGCCTGGGAGTCGCCGGTGAGCGCCCCTCGCTCCCAGCGATCGAGCGCGTCGAGCATCGGGTACAGGGCTGCGGCCCGAGCGCCATCGACCACGACGTGGTCGATCGAGAGCAGGTCGAGGTCGAGCGCGAGGCTCGCGACGTCGTCGGGCACCGTACCGCGCGCGAGCCTCAGGGCGTCGGGCGCGACGCTCTCCAGGATCTCGAGGTCGCGCGGGGAGAGGCGGGCCAGCGCGGCTTCGCGGCCCGCGACGGCCTCCCAGACGAGCAGTGTCCCTTCGGACTCGGGAGCGGGAACGAACAGCACGCGACCGCTCGGGTCGACCTCGCCGAGCGCCAGGACGGCCGGCGGCAAGCTCAGGTCCAGCTCGCGCTGGTGGTGACGCCCCAGCGCGATCGCGGCGAGGCAGGCGGCGCAGGCGACCGACGCGGGCAGCGCGCGGCCGCCCAGCGCTCCGATGCCGAGCGCTCCCGCGGCACAGGCCGCGAGCAGCGCGGGCGGAATCAGGACGGCCGCCGGCGCGCCCGGCAGGAGCGCCAGCACGGCGAGCACCCAGGCGAACGCCGCGAGGCGTCGCGCCTCCACGGAGCGGATCGCCGCCAGGGCCGCGATCCAGAGGGGCAGACCGAGCCGCGGGAGACCGCTCGCGGCGGCCTCGATGCCGAACAGCGCGGTCGCGCTCGGCGCCGGGGCGCCCGCGGAGAACGCAGGCCAGAGCGCGGTCGCCAAGGCGGCTCTCCCGGAGGCGTCCGTGCCGTCGAACAGCGAGAGCTGCAGCGACCGCAGGGCCACGAAGGTCACGACCGCGGCCCAGATCGCGAGGCTCGCAGCGAGCAGCCGCGGAGCCTCGCGCGAGCGAGCCGGACTCCGCCCCACGCGATCGGGATCACCGGAGACCGGATGCGACCGGCGCGCGGCCAGGGCGAGCCCCAGGCCGCCCAGCGCGACCGCGACGCCGCCGCCCGCGGTCGTGAGCGCCGCCGCGGAGCCGAGGGCCCCGAGGCATGCGCCCAGGAGCAGGGCGAGCCCGACGCGGGCCCGGAACAGCGCCGCGATCGTCCAGGCCGCGAGCGGTAGCCAGGGCTGACCGACCATGTCCGCCCCACCGAGGACTCCCGCGGTGATCCAGCCCGCGGCCGCGAAGAACGCTCCGCCGCCGCGCGCGCCGAGAGCGCGCGCGAAACCGAAGGCCGCGAAGGCTCCGGCGAACAGCGCGAGCAGCCGGACCACGTTCGCCGCCCGCAGCGCGCCGCGGTCGGCGAGCGGGAGCGAGACGAGCCCCCAGCTCGCGTTGCGCGCCGGCGGCGCCGCTCGCGGGGACGACTCGCGGACCTTCGGCGGGCGGACGGCCCGCGAATCCTCCTCGCGGTCCTCGAACAGCGCACGCACCTGCGCCAGCTCCGCGACCCAGGTACACGCACCGGGCAGCGGCTGGCCGAGGCGGTCTCCGGGCAGGCGCGTGTCGAGGCCGCCGACGAGCGGCCAGCTCCGCGCCGCGACCAGGAGCGTCAGCGCGAGTGAGACCACGAGGATGCGAAGGAGCAACGAAGCCAAGGGCCGCATTATCCTGATCCTCCGCCCGCCCGGAACCCTCGGGACGCAGCTGCCCGACCCGACTCTTGCGATCCGCCGCCCCGCGCGGCACGAGCCGACCATGAGCGACCCCCGAGAAGTGACCGTACTGGCCTCCCGCCCGATCTACAGCGGCCGCGTCTTCGACGTCGTCGAGGAATCGATCCGCCTCCCCTCCGGCCTCGAGCAGGAGCTGGCCATCGTGCGCCACGCCGGTGCCGTGGCGGTCGCCGCGCTGGACGAGGACGGACGCCTGCTGCTCGTCCGCCAGTACCGCCACGCGGTCGGTGACTGGCTACTGGAGATCCCCGCCGGTCGGCTCGAGCCCGCCGAGGACCCCCTGGTGGCCGCGCGGCGCGAGCTGGAGGAGGAGACCGGCCACCGCGCCGGGCGCTGGAGCCTGCTGTCGGAGTTCTACGCGGCACCGGGGTTTTGCTCCGAGCGCCTGACGCTCTTCCTCGCGCAGGACCTGCAGGCCGTACCCGGCGGCGGGCTCGCGTGCGACGACGACGAGGAGCTCCAGGTCCTGCGCATGTCGCCCGCCGAGGTGCTGGAGAACGGCTGCGAGGACGCCAAGACGCTGATCGCGGTCGGCGTCCTGCGCGCTCGACGTTGCGCGCCTGAAACCTGACGCCCACTCACGAGCTGCGGTGCAAAGTCCGATCATGAAGGAACTTGCAACGAATCCGTATCCTCAAGGATAATCCCGGAGCGCGGCGGCCAGCTGCACCTCTTCCTGGCTTGGAGTTCCCATGTACGACCGAGTACTGATCGTCGATGACCAGCCACTCGTCGTGGACTACCTGCAGGCATTGCTCGCCGAGCACAAGTTCGACGTCGCGACGGCCAGCCAGGGACCGGAGGCGCTCGAGGTGCTCGACCGCGATCCCTCGATGCTCGTGCTGTGCGACATCCGCATGCCGGGCATGGACGGGTTCGAGTTGCTCGACGCGATCCAGGCCCGCCACTCCGGCGCGGACGTGATCTTCATGACCGCCTTCGGAAGCGTCGACGAAGCCATCGAGGCGATGTCGCGCGGCGCGGTCGACTACCTGATCAAGCCGATCAAGAACCAGGAAGTCGTGGCGAAGGTGCGCTCGCACCTGCAGCGGCGCAGGCTGGCGGCGGAGCACCAGCAGCTCCAGGCCGAACTGCGCTCGCAGTTCAGCATCGAGCGCCTCGTCGCGGTCTCGAGTCCGATGCGCGCGGTGGCGGGAGCTCTGCGCAAGGCCGCGCAGGTCGACGACCCCGTGGTCTTCGTCGGTCCCCGGGGGTCGGGACGCAGCCTGGCCGCGAGGACGCTGCACTTCTCGGGGGTCCGCCACTCGAGCCCGCTGCGCCTGCTGCACTTCGACCGCACGGGGACCCACGGCTTCGAGGAGACCCTGTTCGTACGGAACGCGCCCGACCAGCTGGCACGGCGCGGTCACCTCGACGAGGTCGGAATCTTCACCTTGTTCCTGCGCGGCGTCGAGCTCCTGTCCCCGGAGAACCAGCAGGCCATCGCGGACCTGCTCCAGCATCAGTCCTATCGCCAGGTCGGCTCCACCCAGGACATCCCGCTGCGCGCGCGGCTCGCGTTCTCGTTCGAGACCCCGGTGGAGTCCCTGATCGCCGCGGGCCACCTGGACCCCAGTCTAGGGGTGCTGCAGAGCGCGACCACGATCCGCCTGCCCCCCCTGAGCGAACGGCGCGAGGACATCCCCGAGCTCGTGGCCAGCTACGTCGCCCAGCAGGCGGCGACCTCCGGGGACTCGATCCGCATCCCGGGCGAGTCGATGGAGCTCATCCTCGAGGGCGAGTACGGCGGCAACGTCGCGCAGCTCTTCGCCCTGCTGGCCCACTGCCGCGCGATGAGCCCCACCGGAGTCCTCACCCCGGAGATCGTCGGGCAAGCTCTGCGCCGCGTCGGTCCGGCGACCGGCGGCTCCCCCAAGCGCATGGCCGAGTCCCTCGAGGACCGCGAGTACCAGCTCGTCCTCGACGCCGTCTCGAAGCACCGCGGCCGGCTCGAGATGGCGGCCCGCGAGCTGGGCGTCAGCCGCACGACGCTCTGGCGGCGCATGCGGAAGTACGAGATCCGCGCTCAGGGTTCGTCGCGCCAGGCCTGACCCCCGATTGCCGGGTCAAGGCTGGGTCAGGTCCACGGGGTAGGCGAAGGCGCCCTGGGACGGAAGCAGGTCGCCGTTCGCGTCCAGCCGGAGCAGGGTGCCCGGCGCGGTCAAGACCACGCCCCCATCGGGCCACGCGGCTCCGCGGTCGAATCCGAGCAGCTGCAGGTCGTCGCGATCGACCTCGAGAACGCCTCCGGGTCCGAAGCGGCGCACGCGCGGTGCCGTGATGTCCGCGACCCACGCCTGCTCGCGGCCGGGCACCGGAACGAGGTGGCGCGGCCGCAGCTCCGTCGCGGCCTCCCAGCGCGGCTCGAGCTCGGCGTCGAGCAAGAGCAGCCGCCCGAGGCCCTGCGCATCGAGCCCCAGCACCCACCAGGTCAGGCCCGACGAGCCGCCGGCGGGCTTCGTCGACGCGGACGGCTCCGGCGGCCCAGGCGCGACGTCGATGATCTGCAGGTCGAAGTAGCGCTGGTCCAGCACCGTGCGCGTCCCGTCGGCATCGGCCAGCAGAACCTTGCCCTGGTCGGTTCCCGCGAGGATCCGATCCGAGCGCCCTGCGGCGCAGCGCACGTCCGGAACCTGCAGCGCGATCCACCGAGCGCCGTCGGCGCGCACCCGCCAGACCGCGGTCGGTTCGCCGGTCCGCATCTCGACGGCCAGCGCGTCCGCGCCGTCCAGCGTCGCGAGATCCAGGAGCGGGCCGAAGGTCTCGACGCGCTGCCGATTCCCGTCGACGGCGTGCAGCGACAGCTCGAAGCCGCCGTCGATCGTTCCCTCGGCGGCGCGCAGGACCCAGAAGCGACGGTCGCGGCGACCTTCGATCTCGAGCGGCCAGCGTATGGACCGTTCCGTGACCCGCACGAGATCGCGGTCCAGCCCGACGACCTTCTGTCCGTCGCGGTCGGCGACCCAGACCGCGGGAGGTCGATCCCCGGGTCCGTCGCGCCGCTCCGCGGCGAGGCCGAGCAAGACTCCCAGGAGGACCATGACGAATCGTTTCCCTCGCCGTCGAGTCGGACCCGCGGCGCCGTCGAGATCAGGTTGTGCCAGCTTCATGCTGGCGAGACCGGACCTCCGCGCAATCGTTGCGCGGAAAGCGCCCTTTTCCGGCTACTCCGGCGACTGGACGTCCGAGCCCCAGCGCAGTTTGCCCGGGGGCGCGAACACGTCGCCGCCGCGCGCGGCCCGGCGCGCCTCCCGGCGATAGCTCCACCACACCAGGCCGAGGAAGCCGAGCAGGATCGAGGCCACCGCGCTCAGCATGAAGAGGATGCTGGTGTTCAGGCCGTCCGCGAAGCCCTGCTGATCGGAGGCGACCGCCTCCCGGCAGCTCTCTCAGGTCCACCCGCTGGGCGCGAGCACGAACAGCGCGGCCGCGGCGAGCAGGGCTCGCGCCACGGCGCGCGGAACGGCGCGGCCCGCCCGGGGCCGGCGCGCGGCGAGGGGATCGAAGAGCGGGGGGAGCACGGTGGGATCAGGATAACCGCTCGGGCCTCAGGGCACGTCCGAGGGGTTCAGCTGGTAGAGGACGACGTACACGAGCACCCCCGTGACCGACACGTAGAGCCAGATCGGGAACGTCCAGCGCGCCCAGCGCCGGTGGGCGTCGAAGCGCTCGCGATGCGCCAGCCAGAAGGTGCGCAGCACCATGGGCAGGTTCACGACGGCCAGGATCGTGTGGCTGGCCAGCAGGATCAGGTACGCGGTGCGGTCCCAGCCCTCTCCGCGGTAGCGCGTGAGTGCGGTCACCGTGAAGTGGTAGTAGAGGTAGCACGCGAGGAAGGCCGCGCTGACGCCGAAGGCGGCCACCATGAACCGGGCGTGCCGTTCGCGCTGCCCGCGACGGATCGCCACGTAGCCGAACAGGAGCAGCACCGCGGCGGCGCCGTTCAGCGTCGCGTTGACTGTCGGGAGGTGGATCGTCACGGGATGGCTCGAGCTCTCGAGAGGCTCAGCGGCCGTCCAGGTCGCGCGCGAGCGCGGCCGTCGCCGCGACGCCCTCGGCGGTGCGGCCGTCCTCGTACCCGCGGATCTCGCCCGCGCGGTCGACGACGAAGAAGCGCGTGGCGTGCGTCACCTGCTGACCGGGGATGGCCTCGACGGCCGGGGCGCGCTGCACGGCCGCCAGGAAGCGCTCGCGGATCATCGTGTAGATGGCGTCCTCGTCACCGGTGAGGAACCACCAGCGCTCCGGGTCCGCGCCCAGCTTGTCGGCGTAGGCCGAGAGCGTCGCGGGATCGTCGGTGCCCGGGTCGACGGTGACCGAGACGAGCTGGACGTCCGTGCCCTCGAGCTCGTCCTGCAGGCGCAGCATGTTGCGCGACAGCGCGGGACAGGGCCCGGTGCACGTGGAGAAGAAGAAGTCGACGACCCAGACGCGCCCCTCTAGGTCCGCCGCGGTCACGGCGCGACCCGAGCGCTCGGTCAGGGCGAACTCGCCGACCGTGCCGATGGAGGCGGGAAGCTCGTTCGCGCCGAGCAACGACCCGCCCTTCGCCGCCGAGGACTCGCCGCCGCACGCCGCGAGCAGCGCGGCGATCCCTCCCGCAAGGACGAGCCGGAACATGGCCTCCGCGGCGGGCGGCTAGTGCCCGCCCTCGTCGTGCTCGCCGTCGCCGTGATCCGCCTGGGGCCGCGACTCGACCATGTTGACGACCTTGCCCTTCTCGTTCAGCTGGTGGCCGACGGGGAAGTCGCGCGCGTCGTTGAACGAGAGGTCGGGCATGAGCGCGAACAGGACCACCATGACGAGCAGCGGCGTGGGCGCGATCAGCGACCACACGATGAACCGCTCGAACTTCATGTGCATGAAGTACATGAGGATCAGCCCGCCCTTCCAGACCGCGAGGATCAGGAGGAGCGACCATTTGAACCACTTCGGATCGTCGATCAGCATCCCCACCGCGACCTCCACGGCCGTGAGGACGAAGAGGACGATGAAGATCTTCTTGATGCTGTAGCCGAGGCCTTCGTGTGAGCTCATGGTTTCGGACCCCTCTACATCAAGTAGACGATGGTGAACAGGATGACCCACACCAGGTCGACGAAGTGCCAGTACAGACCGGCGAGCTCGACCTTCATGTAGTTCTCCTTCGTGATCTTGCCCATGGCCGCCGCGACCCAGATGCAGGCGAGCCAGATGACGCCGGCCGACACGTGCAGGCCGTGGAAGCCCGTCATCGCGTAGAAGGTCGACCAGAAGATGTCGACGTTGGGCAGCGAGCCGTGCGCGATGAGCTGGAAGTACTCGTCCACCTGGATGCCGACGAAGGTCGCGCCGATCAGGATGGTGAGGCCCAGCCACTTCAGCACGCCGCCCCGCTCGCCCTTCATGGCCTGCTCGACGGCGGCCACCATCGTGGCCGAGCTGCAGATCAGCAGGAACGTGTTGAAGGCCGTGATGTCGACGGCCAGGCGCTCCTCGGGGTTCGGCCAGGTCGGCGTCCCCATCCGCAGCACGATGTACGTCCCGATCAGGCCGGCGAAGAACATCACCTCCGTGGCCAGGAAGAGCCAGATGGCGAACTTCCCGC